>DRIF01000038.1 GCA_011052825.1 Thermoplasmatales archaeon | reverse complement strand
TTCATGGTGTTCCAATAGCGTGCAAGAAATATGGCTTAGAACATAATAACAATCCAATAGAGAGGTATAACGAGGATGTAAAGCAACGCTACAAGATAATGCGTGGCTTTAAATCATTTGAATCTGCAGATGCTTTTCTTAGCTTGAGGAGAATAATTTACAATTTTGTTAGAGGGGATGAAACGAGAGCTATGAAAGCTGACATAGCTCTGGAGCTCGGATGTAACAGGTTAGAAAGCCTAATAAAATTTTGAAGAAAAGTGTATCACCTATTCTGAGGAATATCCACTCATTTTATCCACAACTTGAATATCCACATTCCTTGCATATTCTGCATCCTTCCTCATAAACTAAAGGAGAACCACAATCCGGACACACTCCTACAGGTGCTTTATCTGTTATGTGAATTGGCTCTGTAATCCTGTTCTTCTCCTTCTCAAAATAATCTAATCGCGCATCCCCAAAAATCTCTTTTCCTTTAATATGGTCTTCTATTGCCTTTGCAATTGCATCAGGACATGAGAGAATTGGGCCTCCTCTTACAAGCAGAGGATTCGGACATCTTATTGCTTTCAACTGCTTTATTATATCCTCTGGTTTCACTCCGCTCCTCAAACATAAAGATATTAACCTTCCCACTGCCTCCAGCTGAGCATCTGCGCATCCTCCCGCCTTGCCGAGGCGTGCAAATACTTCAAAAAGCCCTTGCTCGTCCTCATTCATTGTAACATAAAGATTTCCACATCCAGTTGCAATTTTTCTTGTAACCCCCCTCACTACCTGCGGGCGGGGGCGAGGTCGCAAGGAAACTTTTTCCTCTTCTTTGGCTGAAATAACCTGTTCGGGTCTACTTCCATATCTGTATACTGTTATTCCCTTGCATTTAAGTTCATAAGCAAGCATATAAGCTTTTTTAACATCCTCAATGCTTGCATCCTTTCTTAGATTTATAGTTTTGGAGGTTGCATTGTCAACATATTTCTGGAAAGATGCCTGCATCCTCACATGCCATTCTGGAGGTATGTCCAAGGCGGTAACAAAAATTCTCTGAACTTCTGCTGGAACTTCTTCAATTCCCTGAACAGAACCATTGTTTTCTGCTATTTTTTGGAACAATTCTTTGCTATAAAATCCCATTTTTTTTGCTATTTCCTCAAAATATGGATTTATTTCATACAATTTGTCATCCTTATCAAGAACATTTCTTATAAAAGAGATTGCAAATAAGGGTTCTATTCCTGAAGAGCAACCAGCTATTATTGAAATGCTTCCAGTTGGAGCTATTGTTGTTACAGTTGCATTTCTCATTGCTGGATACTTTCCATCATATATGCTTCCCTTAAAGTTTGGAAATGAGCCACGCTCCTCTCCAAGTTCAATACTCGCTTTTTTTGCCTCATCCTGTATAAATGACATTATTTTCTCTGCAATTTCAAGTGCCTCATTGCTGTCATATGGAATATTCATTTTTATAAGCAAGTCTGCAAATCCCATCACTCCAAGCCCTATCTTTCTGTTGGCAAGCGTCATTTTTTTAATTTGAGGAATTGGATATTTATTCATGTCAATCACATTATCCAAGAAATGAACTGCTTTCCATGTTATTTCCTTCAATTTTTTCCATTCTATATCTCCATTTTTCACAAATTTTGATAAATTTATGCTTCCGAGATTGCAGGATTCATATGGAAGTAAGGGCTGTTCTCCACATGGATTTGTTGCTTCTATTTTTCCAATATGTGGCGTGGGATTGTGGCGATTTATTTCATCTATAAAAATCACTCCTGGCTCGCCACTTTTCCATGCCCCTTCATAAATTTTCTTAAAAACTTCAGATGCATTCAATTTATTGACTTTTTCTCCAGTTCTCGGATTTATTAAATAATAATCCTCCCCTTTCTTCGCTTTTTCCATGAATTCATCAGTTATTGCAACAGATATGTTGAAATTTGTTATTTCTTCCAAGTCTTCCTTGCATGTTATAAATTCCATTATATCTGGATGGGTAATATTTAATATACCCATGTTTGCTCCTCTTCTTCTCCCCCCCTGTTTTATAACATCTGTTGCAGAATTAAAAACCTTCATGAAAGAAACTGGACCACTTGCAATTCCTCCTGTGCTTCTTACAATATCTCCTTTTGGTCTTATTCTGGAGAAAGAAAAGCCAGTGCCACCTCCACTTTGATGAATTAATGCTGTATGTTTTAGCGTTTCAAAAATTTTATCCATTGAATCTTCAACTGGCAAAACAAAGCATGCAGACAATTGTTGAATTGGTGTCCCAGCATTCATGAGAGTGGGAGAGTTTGGAAGAAAATAAAGATTTTTCATCATTTCATAAAATTCCTTCTCGGTTTTTTTAACATCTCCTCCATATTTTTCATCTGCAAGTGCAATGTTGTGAGCAACTCTCCTGAACATTTCATCAGGAGTTTCAACAACATTTCCCTCCTCATCTTTACGAAGATATCTCTTTTCCAGCACTTTCAAAGCATTTTTAGTTAGATTTGCCATTAAATGTAAAATAAAACCATTTTTTAAATTAATTGCTTTACAAAAATTTCAACAAACCCAGTGTTAGATAATATGCTTTTACAATTATAGGAGGCATTTTTCTGTATCAAATGCTTTATTTTGCATTTGCATTGTATGGAAAACAATTTATGGCAACTTAACTACATAAAATTCTATTTTAGCATTCAGCTAAAAACAATCATTGAATTGAAAAATCAAATGTTTAAGCCAAATATTTATATTCTGTATCACTTCAAAGATGTGATTCGGCTTGGAAAACTTGCTTTAAAATATTGCAGAGAATGCAATCTTCCACTCTTAAAAGGAAAATGCTCCTGTGGAAATGATGCAAGCACAGTTAAAATCACTCCTCCAGGTGATATTCGTCCTGCATTTGAATTTGATAAAGAGCTTATAAAAAAAATAGTGAGAAATCAATTTGGAGATGCATGGTTACCTGAAGTTGTTCTACTCAACAGCACTCCAGCAATAGACAGAGATGATGAAGTTATTATAGATGGAAAGGTAGCAGGAAACTTATATTATGACATATATTCCAAAAAATTTAAATTTCATCCACGCCCATGGTATGCATCCCTTCTTAAAATAAGAAGGAGATATGTTATTGCAGATTCAGGGGCATTAGAATCAATTTTAAAAACCTCAAATCTCATGTCGCCTGGCGTAAAGGAGACAGATGAGGAAATAAAGGAAGGAGATGATGTTATTGTTTTGAATGAAGATTCTCAAGTTATTGCAACTGGAAAGGCAAGAATGAAAGGAGAAGAAATGGGAAAGAGCAAAGGAATGGCGGTAAAAATAAAATGGAGGGGAATTGAGCATCCAGAAAAGGGGAAAAAGATAACATGGAATAGGGTGATAAAGGAGAATAGAGGGGTCATAGATAGCATGGTAGGCAGTGAGAAAAAATTTATTGAAAATGTTATTGAAAAATACAATATTCCATATGCTGTTTCTTTCAGTGGCGGAAAAGATAGTTTGGCAACTTTACTTCTTTTATTATCTGCTGGGTATGAGCCTCCTCTGCTTTTTCTGAATACAGGACTTGAATTTGATGAGACAATTAAAAATGTATATTATATATCAGATAAATTCAATCTGAATTTGATAGAGGGCAAGGCGGGAAATAAATTCTGGGATTCGATAGATTTTTTTGGAATTCCAGCAAGGGATTATAGATGGTGTTGCAAAACCTGCAAACTTGGAGTTGCCTCTCTTTTAATAAAAGAAAATTTCAAAAATGGCGTTCTTTCGTTCATTGGACAGAGAAGATATGAATCACAGAGCAGAGCAATGCATGGAAAAATATGGAAAAATCCATGGGTAAATGGACAAATTGGAGTTTCTCCAATACAGAACTGGACAGCCCTCCACATATGGCTATATCTTTTTATGGAAAAGGTGAAATGGAATGTTCTTTATGAAGAAGGGTTGAGTAGAATTGGTTGCTGGCTGTGTCCAGCGAGTGATTTAGCAGAATTTGAATTGAAGAAACACTATAAATGGAAAGTTTTTGAAAAAAAATTATATGAATTTTCAAAGAAACACAATCTTCCTGATGAATGGATTAATTTGGGGTTGTGGAGATGGAGAAAACCACCAAAATGGAGCGGAGTGAATTATAAAATAGAAAGAAAAGAGAAACATGTAAAAATGGATATGGAAAGGATAGAGAACTTTTTGAAATTGATAGGAAGAGTTGAGAGAATAAAGAAGAATGTATACAATGTTGGTGGAACAAAAATAGAAATTGATGAAAAAATAAAAGCGGAAAGAGATGAAAAAATTTTCAATGAGATTATGGAGAGAGCATTGAATTGTGTGGGGTGTGGAGTATGCATTTCAAAATGCAGTCAAAATGCAATTTATATTAAAAATGGAAAAGCTTGGATTGGAGACGGATGTATAAAATGCTTAGAATGCATGTATGAATGCCCTGTTTTAATTTTTAAATAACTCATCCTTCCTTATTACCCATCCATATGACACGTTGTGGAAATGGAATTTCTATTCCCTCTTTTTCAAGAGTTACCTTAATTTTCCAGAGCATTTCTGTATATACAGAATACCAAACGCTTGAAGGAGCCCATATTTTAATATTCAAATTTACGCTACTTTCTCCCAGCTCTTCAACGAAAATTGTTGGAGATGGCTCTTTCAAAACGAAAGGATTTTCTCCGAGCAAATCTTTTATTATTGATATTGCCTTCTCTGCATCATCTTTATATCTTATACCTATTTTATATCCAAATCTTCTTGCTCCATGTGCAACATAATTCTGTATATTTGAACTGAAAACCTTCTCATTTGGTATTCTCACATAAATTCCATCATATGTTCTTATGGTTGTTGATAAAACTCTTATATCCTCCACAATCCCGCTAACATCATTTATATTCACCCCATCTCCAACTTTTATTGGTTTTTCAATCATTAAAAAAATTCCGCTTATTAAGTTAGATACCACCGTCTGGCTGGCAAATCCAATAACTATTCCTAATATACCACCAGCAACCAGCAACCCACTCAAAGAAACTCCTATTTTTGGGAGAGCAACAATAAAACCGATTAAAATTATTCCATAATATACAATTTTCTCTACATTATTCAATGTTGTTAATGGGACTTTTTCTTTCAGAGTTCTCCTTACATTAATTCTTACAATTTTTGCTATTATAACAGAAAAAATGATTATTATTAAAAATACAAGAACATCACCATAAGTTCTTCCTCCAAGAAAACCTATTTTTTGATTCATTAAATCTTGGAGTAGTTCAATAACATTCATTTAAATCCCCACTCCATAAAAAATTTTTTTTCAAATTTTTTAATTCCTTTAGCTTGGTATAGGTCAATTGATTCCTCCATATCTTTTGGTTTTCTTGAACCAAACGCAGTTTCACCAACTGTCTTGCCAGATATTTTTAAAAAAGAATACATGTATGCGTGCTCATTATAGAAAAGTTTCATGTCAAATGCCCTGAAAACAATTTTCTTTATCTCAACCCATTCCCAGTAACTATTTTCAAAATTAACCTTCATCAATCCTTCATACAGTTTACTTAATTCTGGTTTTTCATCATAGAAAACACTTTTCCACCACCTGCATACTACACCTCTCTCAGGCGGACCATATAGAGTATATTTTGGTTTTGTAAAAGTGAAGATATCAATTCTTTCAACATCTCTCCTGTTCACCAAAAATACACCAATTTCAACTGGAAATTTGATATAAAAATTCCCTTTCATTCCTGGTTCAATTACAAAAGGTTTATCCAGTTCAACCAGAAGATATTCTGATACTCCTTCTTTTGGCAGATTTACTGGTTCGACTGGGCATATAACTAAATTTCCTTCTTTGGCATATATAAATTTTTCAACTTCCTCCTCTCCTTTTTTCCTGTAGTATCTTTTCTTCTTTTTATTGCCTTCAACTACAATTTCAAGTTCCTTTTCTTTTATTTTTAAATCCAAGTCATATTTTCCAAACACTTTTGTATATTAAAATCGACTATAAAAAACTTATAAAAAGAAATGCTTATGTTTATGATGCAAAAAATGCTTCTGGATAAAAAAATAGAAGAGAGGGAAATAACCATAGGCATAATTTCTGATTCACATGACAATATGAATGCAATAAAAAAAGCAGTTGAATTTTTTAATGAAAATGATGTGGAACTGGTTATACATGCAGGAGATATTGTTTCCCCATTTACAGCAGATGTTTTTAAAAATTTGAGATGCGATATGATTTTAATATATGGAAATAATGACGGAGATAAATTGTATCTGAAAGAACGTTTCAAAAATATAGGAAATTTTTACGGAGATCCGTGCATTATGGAATTATATGGAAAAAAATTTGCAATAACACACCATCCAGAGATAGTTGATGCTTTATCAATGAAATATGACATTGTTGTCTATGGACATACTCATGAAAAAGATTTTAGAGAGGGAAATAAATTAATAATAAATCCTGGGGAATGCTGTGGTTATTTAACTGGCATGGAAAGTGTTGCAATTTTAAATCCAGAAAAAATGACTGCAAGAATAATTGAATTATAGAAATTAATCTATGCCTATTATTATTTCCTCCCCTTCCTTTATCTCTATTTTATCTTCAAGTTTTGCAAATAGATTTACAGGAGAAATTGCTTTTGGCTTATCTCCTCCTATTGGAGTTTTGCCAAGAAAAATGCATATTGCCTTTCCTTCTGGCCAGTAGGCAATGTCTCCTATTTCCATTTGTGTCTGGCTGTTTTCCTCTTTTATTTCCAAATCTGTGTAAAAATAGTATTCTTCTCCCCATTGTATTGCCCTTCCTCTCAATGGAAGATTTTTTAGAATTATTTCAGCTGTCACAGGATTTTTTTCAACTGTTTTCGCATATGCTCTATTCATTCCACATTTCACAAAAATTCTATTCATGCATGGAATATTACTCCAAATCATAAAATTTTTGGTGAATGCAAAAATTTAAGATAAACTTTTCCATATACTTTCATGAATAGGAAGATAGCAATATTTTTGTTCTAGCAATTTTTTTAATGGCAAATATCTCATATTCAAAAACAGATAATGAAAAAGTTATAACATTTTCAAAATATTTGCCAGATGGTAAAGTAAAAATTTTTAAAGAAACTGTAAAATGTGATGGCAGAGAGAAATTATCTGAGGTAATTGCAAGAAAATGTAAGGAAATGATTGTTGAAGAGGATTACATTAAAAAATATGAGGAGATGGGAGTGGGGGCTTTATTTCATAATTTCTGCAGGAGAAGGATTGCATTTTTCACTCCCTCCGAGTTTATTAAAATCCTCTTTCTGGGAGATAATTTTCTCTTTGTTTCCATCTGTGGTTTATTGCAGTTATACTGGAGAAGCATCTGAAACAGACATTATTTCCTTAATGCAAGCGGGAAATGAAACTATCGTTTATGGAGAGCATAGAGTTCTATGCCTTGGATTTGTAGGCATTTTAGGGTGGGAGGGCATCTTTTCATATTCTGATACTGGATTTGCTGGGTTTTCTCCATTTGTATGGGTATCTGGTGGATAAAAATAATACATTGAAAAAGCTTTTTTAGTACTCAATATTTCAAATCATGATATCTGTAGTAACAGGAGGAGATAGGGGAATAGGAAAAGCAATATCAATGATGCTTGTTAAGGAAGGGTATAATGTTGTTTTTACTTACAGGAGCAGGGAAAATGAAGCAAATAAAACTCTGAATGAATTGAGAGAATATGGAAGGGCAGAATGCTATAAAATGGATGTCTCCAAATGGGAGGAAGTGAGAGAAACATTCAAAAAAATTGGGGATGCTTATGGAAAAATTGACGTGCTGGTAAACAACGCAGGAATTGCTGGAGAGAATGCAAAAATTGATTTAATAGGCGTTGATGAATGGAAGAGAATAATTGATGTAAATCTGACAGGTGTTTTTTACTGCTGTAAGGCGTCTCTTCCCTATATTATTAAGGCAAGAGGATGCATAATCAATATGAGTTCAATAGCAGGAAAAATGGGAGGAAAATTGGGAGTGCATTATGCATCGAGCAAGGCAGGAGTAATTGGACTCACGTTTGCTTTGGCAAGCGAACTTGCTGAAAAAGGCGTGAGAGTTAATGCCATTGCTCCTGGACCAGTTGATACAGAATTGATAAGTGAGGAAGTAAAGGAAAAACTCAAGGAATTTTCCCCTCTGAAAAGAATAGCAAAGCCAGAAGAGATAGCACATGCTGTTAAATTTTTGATAGAAAATGAATATGTTACTGGTGAAGTTATAGATGTAAATGGTGGCAGGTATATGGATTAAAATTTCAATATCCGACAGAATAAAATATTATAAAAGAATTATCATCAATGCCAGTTGTTAATGTTAACTACAATGACTTAATATCTCTTATTGGAAAAGATATTGAAAAGGATGAATTAATTGAAAAAATACCAATGATAGGGGTAAGTTTAGAAAGATTTGAAAATGGAGAAATAAGCGTTGAAGTTTTTCCAAATCGTCCAGATTTGCTTGGAGTTGAGGGAATTGCAAGAGCAATGAAATCTTTTTTAGAAATAGAAAGTGGGCTGAAAAAATATGATGTCTCTCCTCCAAAAATTTTTATGAATGTCGATAAAAGTGTTGAGAAAGTTCGTCCATATATTGGTGGTGCTGTTGTGAGAAATGTAGAAATGAACGAAGAAACCATAATTTCTCTTATGGAAATGCAGGAAAAACTCCATTTTTCGGTTGGAAAAAATCGTAAAAAAATGGCAATAGGAGTCCATGATTTTGACAAGGTTAATCCTCCATTTTTATATAAAGCTGTTAAACCATATGAAATAAAATTCGTTCCTCTTGGATGGGAAGAAGAAATGACTATGGAAGAAATTCTGGAAAAACATGAGAAGGGAATAGAATATGCTTATCTGTTAAAAAACAAAGATGTTTATCCAATAATACAGGATAAAAATGAAAATGTTCTTTCATTTCCACCTATAATAAATGGGCAATTAACAGCTTTAAGTTATGAAACAAGAAATATATTTATAGACGTTACTGGAACTGATATGAATGCTGTTCTCTCCGCTCTCAACATAATTTCAACTGCACTTGCTGAAAGAGGAGGAAAACTGGAACAGGTGAGAATAATTGGGAAAGAAGAGATTATAACCCCTGATTTAACTCCACAAAAAAATGAGTTGCAAATTGACTATGTTAAAAAAATTTTGGAAATAAAGAACAAATCAAATATAATAGTAGCTTTGAAGAAAATGGGACATGATGTTGAGGAAGATGGAAATAAAATAAATGTTTATTCGCCTGCCTGGCGGGCGGATATTTTGCATCCAATTGATTTGGTAGAGGACGTTGCAATTGGCTATGGTTATGAAAGGTTTAAGGAGAGCATGCCAAAATCAGTTACTTTTGGAAAATCATTCTCTTTTTCAAAAATACAGAATACAATGATTGGACTTGGTTTTAATGAGGTTGTTACACTCAGCCTTTCAAATCCTGAAAAAGAATTTTTAAAGATGGGAATCAAAGGCAATGCAGTTCAAATAGAGAATCCAATATCTACTGAACATTCAATATTGAAGCAATCTTTATTGCCGTCTTTGCTTGAAATACTTTCAAAAAACAGGCACAATGAGCTACCACAGCAAATATATGAAACTGGAGATGTTGTTTTATTTGAAGAAGGAAAAGCGAAACAGAAAACAATGCTTTCAGGAGTTAAAATATCTTCAAAGGCAAATTTCACAGAATGCAAATCGATTGTTGAAGCTATATTAAAAAATTTTGGGTTTAAGCTGGAAGTGGAAGAAAAGGAGCATAACTCCTTTATAAATGGAAGGTGTGCATCCATTATCATAGATGGTGAAGAAGCTGGATATTTTGGAGAGATACATCCATCTGTGATATGCAACTTCGAGCTGGAATATCCTGTAATTGCATTTGAAATTGATGTTTCAAAACTACTTCCTTCTCTTTATAAATAGAAGCACAATAATTGCCATAAATACTGCGACAATTTCAAATCCTGGTGTCCTTAAACTTGTTGGATGAGGTAAATCTTTTACAATTGGAGAACTTTCTTTCCCAATATTTTCATCTTCAGTTGTTTCAATTGTATAATTTCCTCCATAAATTAGATTATGATATTTTTCCTCTATTCCCGGAAAATAATAAATTACTTCTGCATAAAATTTTACATCATTTTCACTATTGTTTTTCCATCCGATATATTTTGGAGATGTGGTGTAGATATAATAATCCTTGCTCTCGCCACTTTTTGTTGCATTTATTTCAAAGCCATTCACAACATAATAAACTCTAAAATTTTCACTACTGACATTTCGATAAACTCTTATCTCAATTTCATCTTTTGAATTTAATTTATTATTTGGAATTTCAATTTTTATCAGATTATCTAAATAAAATATTTTCCCTTCTCTTCTCTGTTCATTCCCATTTTTATCTTTTGCAACAATTTCATAACTTGCATTCCCTCCTCTATATTCATACACATAAACATTATTTTCGTCTTTATTCATTTCATACTCATTTCCATTTATTATTATTTTAGCACTTTCTATTCCATAGTTATCAGTTATATGAGATGCTATAATAACACTTCCATTTCCCTGCTGAACATTTGGCAAGATAACAGAATCAATTTTTGGTGGAGATGCATCATAAAAAGGCGGATTTATGGAAAGTATGAATATTGCAAGCCATGTGAAAAAATAAAAGGCAATTGAACCGAACCAATCCTTTTTAGTGAAATCTTTTATATCTATTTTTAATATTTCCAGAATTTTTGCCATGAAACCTATAGACGCAATTGCAAACAAAAAGCAAAGAGGCCATCTCAAGTTTTCATCTAAGCTTCTCCATATAAAATGGCATATTACAGCAATTAATATTCCAAATAGAAAAGCAACAAACGCTGTCTTTGCCTTCCTCCTTTCCTTCTGCATAAATTCTTCTTTATCAAATTGCGGAAGTTTTATTTCCTCCTCCATGTTATGCTATGAAAATTTATTTAAAAATGTATCCATATTCTCATCTGAAATTAAATGAAAGAAACATAAATTTCTGTCTATTCCTCCGACTTAGATGAGAGGTAATTGATCCAATACCATACCAGCTCCTATTCCAATTAGAACACCTGCAGGCATTCCATAACCCCAACCAATGAAATAGGAAATCAGAAATCCCAAACCTACTCCGAACACAACACACCCGGAATAAACTGACATTTTAGTTCTTTTTTGCCTCATAATGGTAATATTTTCTCCAAATTAAATATTTTTTCGATTATTGCATGACTTTTAATACTTTCAAATGTAAACTCAAGGAATTATGAAAAGTAAAGAATGAATTATAACTTAGACAAGAAGATAGAAATATCCAAATTTTTTATCATAAATCATATTTTTGTTTTCCCATTTTTCATCTTACAAAATACCAAAGAATTTTTTAACTGAATTTATATCAAATTTGTGCTGATAGAGATAATGCTGTTTATTCTGTTTCCGTTTCTCTTGCTTGTAGCCTTATTTTTATTCTTCTTTTTTTACAGAGAAACATTCTGGGAAATTGGTTTTGGAAAAAGAGAAATGGGCCTGCTTATTGTTGGCTCTGCCTCCACAATGTTTTTTGACCTTCCAGTATTTTTTTATAAAAATTATTTCCTTGCATTTAATATTGGTGGTGCTTTAATACCTATTGTTCTATCATTTTATTTTATAAGAAAAAACGAAATAAATTTTTTAAAGCTTCTAATTGGCGTTTCACTAGTCTCTTTGACAACTTATATGGTGACAATAGTAACTGAAAGAGGAGTTATCTCATATTTCCCTTTTTATTTCCTTCCTCCCATTCTCTCCATCCTCATATCATTTCTTCTATTTTTCCGCTCTCCAAAGGTATGCTCATTTTCATATACCGTCTCCACTTTAAGTGTTATAATTGGAGGGGATTTCTCCCATTTACCAGAACTTTTTGAAAAACCCTTCATTGGTTCAATGGGTGGTGCTGGAGTTTATGATATGGTATATATTGCTGGGCTTATTTCCTTCGTTTTCTCATTTCCATTTATAATTAAAAAGAGAGTGAGCAAGGAGGAAAGAAAAAGAAATAGAATTATGAGGGAAATATACTGTGCTGGAAAAATTGCGGGAGTAGAGGGAAATTATAAATTTATAGTGAAGAAGCTAACTGGAAAGGAATTAGACAATATTGAAGATTTAAAGGTGAATGAATTCATTAAGGAAATAAATAAACCAATTTCAAAATATTATGCAAATCCTGCTAAAAGAATCGCCAGTTTTTTGATAGATTTTCTAATAACATCTGCAATATCATCTATTCCCTTCTTTGTATTTCCAATGAAATTTTATGTATTTATATCAATCTTTTTGCTCATACAGATTCTCTATTTTACTCTACTTGAATTTTATTTTGGAAGCACAGTTGGAAAGGCGATTCTGGATATAGAAGTTAGAAGTATTGAAAATGAAAAAGTGGATTTTATGACATCATTTACCAGAAATATTATGAGAATACTGGAATTTTTCGCAATATTTTATTTATTAAGTTTGATACTCATTATAATCTCTCCAAAAAGACAGAGGATTGGAGATTTAATTGCAGATAGCATTGTGGTGGAATCAAAATGATTGATATACTAAGGGCAATATGGCTTATATTTCCTTCATATGTTGCAAATGCATCAGCTGTTCTCCTTAAAGGAAAAACTCCAGTTGATTTTGGCAGGAAATGGCGAAATAAACCAATATTTGGCAGAGGTAAAACATGGAGGGGGCTGGCAGGGGGGACTCTGGCTGGCTTGGCTGTTGGAACTTTAATGAATCAGATTTATCCAACATTTAGTGATGGCATTGAAAGTTTTTTGATTCTTTTCTCTCTTGCATTTGGTGCTCTTTTTGGGGACTTGATGAAAAGTTTTTTTAAAAGGAGAATAGGAAAAGAGAGGGGAGAAAAATGGATTGTTGCAGATCAAATTGATTTTCTGCTTGGCTCCTTTCTCATATGCTTTTTGATGAACAGGGAATGGTTTTTGGAAAATTTTAAACTAAATTATATTGCATTCCTTTTAATTTTCACGCCTCTTTTACATTTAGTAACAAATATATTGGCTTATGCATTAAAACTAAAGAAAGTTCCATGGTGAGCAAATGGATGATGAAGAGATAATTGAATTTATTAAGAAGAGGATAAAAAAAGTAAAGCTTGAGGAAATGAATAAAGAACTCAGAGAATGGATGAAAGAACATGAGATAAGTATAGATGAAAAGGAAGAGGAGGAGGAAAAGATAGAAGGAGATTGCCAGATTTGTGAAAAAAGAGATGCAAAATACAGATGTATAAGGTGTGGAAAACAGGTATGCATTTCATGTTACTGGACCATGCTTGGAATATGCAAGGATTGCATCAGCGAGGAAAAAATGAAGGAGTTGAAAGAGCATTATTTTTAAATGGAAATTCATTTTGGAAAAGATGATTGACAAAGAAAAGTTTGATGAATGGTATCACGAGATTGTGGAAAAAGCTGAATTATGCGATAAAAGATACCCAATCAAAGGAATGAATGTATGGAAACCATATGGATGGAAATTGATGCGGAACATTGACACTATTATAAGAGAGGAAATGGAAAAAACAAACCATAAAGAGGTTTACTTTCCTCTTTTAATTCCTGAAAGTTACTTTAAAAAGGAGGCGGAGCATATAAAAGGATTTTCTGAAGAGGTTTACTGGGTAACTCATGCAGGAAAAAATGAATTGGAAGAAAAACTTCTTCTCCGCCCAACTTCTGAAACTGCTTTATATTCCATATTTTCATTATGGATACGTTCACACACTGACCTTCCACTCAAAACCTTTCAGATTGTGAATACATTCAGATATGAAACAAAAATGACAAAGGCATTTATAAGGGTTAGAGAAATTCATTTTTTTGAAGCACATACCTGTCACACAGATTTTGAAGATGCTGAAAGACAGATAAAGGAAGATTTGGAGATTGCTGAGAGATTTTTCAAAAAACTATGCCTCCCTTTTATATCAAGCATTCGTCCTGACTGGGATAAGTTTGCTGGAGCATATTATTCAATAGGACTCGATGTTTTGATGCCTTCTTTAAAAACTCTTCAGGTTGGCTCTGTCCATCAGTATAAACAAAATTTTTCGAAACCATTTGAAATAAAATATGAAGGAGTGGATGGAAAACACTATTACTGCCATCAAACAACCTATGGAATGTCAGAGCGTGTTTTAGGAGCAATAATTGGAATTCATGGAGATGAAAGGGGAATAAAACTTCCCTCTTCAATTGCTCCAATAAAAATTGTGATAGTTCCAATAATATTTAAAGGAGTTGAAGAAAAAGTAATGGAAGAATGCAGAAATGTAAAAAAAGAGATTGAATCAATTGGACTATCATGCCATCTTGATGAGAGAGATAAAACGCCAGGAAATAAATTTTATGACTGGGAAATGAAAGGAGTTCCAATAAGAGTTGAAATTGGTCCAAAGGATATTGAAGCACACGTTATAACAATAACAACAAGGGATGGAATTAAAAAGAAGATAAGAAGAGACGAAATAGAAAAATTGAAGGAAGAACTGAATGAATATGACAGAAGGATATATGAAAAAGCAGAGAAATTTTTAAAGGAAAATATTCATGAACTTAGGGAAATTGAAAAAAGAGAAGGTATCGTAGAACTTCCGTGGTGTGGAAAAGAAGAATGCGGTAAGAAAATTGAAGAAGAAATGGATATGAAAAGTCTTGGTGTTGGCATACCATCCAGAAAATGCAAGGAAAAATGTGTAGTGTGTGGAGAAAAAGCTGATAAATGGCTGAGATTGTCAAAGAATTACTGATTTATATGTCTCTTCAACTTTTTTATTGTTCCTGAAGTTTTTAAAGTTTTAATAGGCATTCCATTAATCTTCAACCTATTGAGAAATTTTACTGCTTCTTCTTTATCAGTATGCTTGCATTTTACTATTCCGTGCTTTCCATTATATAAAATGAGGCGCAATTTTATTTTGCCTTTATTCAATGCAGAAACAATATTTTTCTTCTCCCCCCCTTCTGCAATGAATAATATATACCTATTTCTTCCTATTTTATCTTTTACAACCATTATATTTCGCCAAGTTCTTCCTGCAAATCTATGAAAAGCTCTCTCAACAAATCTTCAAATACTGTATTTCTGTATTCTTTTGTTCCGCCCTGCGTCTGCGCTCTCGCTATAAATTCGCCTCCTTCCCTCAGGATTTCTATTCTGCAAAGACTTTCTTCTATAGTTACCATTCTCCCACTGTATATATATCCATTATATAATTTTTTTTGTTATGCTGAGACCATCCAATAATTCAGGTTTAAGCCCAGATTTTTTGTTTTAATTCCGTTGAATTTTGCTGAAGATTTAGCAAAATTTTGTTCAATACAAAATAAAAAATGAATGAAAAGATGGGAATTCTTTAATTTTCTCTATATT
>DRIF01000037.1 GCA_011052825.1 Thermoplasmatales archaeon | reverse complement strand
ATCCACCGTTTCCGGCATATATAATTTCAGCAATCCTATTGGCTCTACCAATTTGACTTGGTATATTGTTGATGGGCTAAATGAATCAACATATTATTTTGTTGTGCATGCCATAGATGCCTATGGAAACGAAGATGATAATATGGTAGAGATGAACATTAGTTTCAATATTCCTCCATTTGCAAACTTTGCTTTTATGCCTACTTACCCAACAACTATAGATATAGTTACATTTATTGATTTGTCTATAGATATAGATGGCTACATAGTTAACTGGACATGGAACTTTGGTGATAGAAACATAAGTTATGAACAAAATCCATCACATCAATATGCTAATGTTGGTAGATATAATGTAAGCCTAACAGTGAGAGATAATGACGGTGCTACTGGAAATATAATAAAACAAATTATTGTTGTATCCATTGATTATATACTAATTACATACAAAAATAGAAATGAACTGAAAGATTGCAACATTTCAACAAACTTTTCTTTCATTGCTTATGCTTCAGCATTTAACAACACATATGGTTTCATTGATTTCATTGATGCAAACTGGAGTATCGTCAACTATGCATCAAATGCAAGCATAAATGCAAGCCATGGAAAAAGCATTGAATTTAATTCAGGATGGAAGGATGGCTTGGCTATACTAACAGCAGAATATAATGGTTATAATGATAGTGTTGTTTTTACAATAAATTCAAGTTTATTTTCATTCATTCTTTATAAAGGATGGAATTTGATAACATTGCCTTGTGAAAATGAATATAATGCATCAACATTATTTAATGACATAGAAGGATGTAGCATTATTCTGGGATGGAATGCAAGTTTGCAGGATTTTATGTTATACGCTCCTGGCACGCCTTATGATTTTGCAATAGAAGATGGACATGGCTATTTCATTGGAATGAACTATGATTCAATATTTTCTTTTGCTGGTATACCAATACAAAGTGTTAACGTTACTCTCTTCGTAGGATGGAATATGCTTGGTTGGTTTAAAGAAAATGAAACAAATGCATCTTCGCTATACAATGCGATTCCAGGTTGTCAGATAGTATTGAAATGGGATGCAAGTCTGCAAAATTTCAATTTGTATGCTCCAGGTGTACCAAATGATTTTGTTATAGCGAGAGGAGAAGGCTTTCTGATTGCTGTTGATGAGGAAAGCGAATGGCATGGTGAAGGATAATTTCATTCAAATGATGTAAAAATGAGAACAGAAACTAGTAAATTAGAAGAACGGAATTTACTGCAACGATATATGGTCATTTTTCCAATAGTATAATAAAGCATTTTTTAATTACAGTTTGGTGAACATCATGAATGAAGAGATGTGGGATGTAATAGTGGTAGGAGGAGGCACAGCTGGACTTACAACTGCCATCATGTGTTCAAACAGAAGACTTAAAACTCTGGTGCTTGAAGGAGGTGTCTGGGGTGGACTGCCTGTAACAATGTATCCAAGTAAAGTAATACCAAATTATCCAGGATTTCCTGATGGAATAACTGGAATAGAACTGGTTAGGAGATGGATAAAGCAGGCGAGAGAGAGTCCATATGTCACAATGAAGAGAGAAAGAGTCATAAAAATTGAAAAAGGAGGGATAGTGAAAACAGAGGAGAATGAGTATCATGGAAAGACAGTTGTTATAGCAACTGGAACACGCCCGAGAGAACTTGGAATTCCCGGAGAATCTTTGTTCAACAAGGGAGACAAAGGTGTCTATTACTATGTTACCCACCGTGAAAAATTTATAGATAACAGAGTGATTGTTGTTGGAGGAGGAGATACTGCAGTTGATGCAGCCCTTGACTTAGTTGACTTGGCAAAGGAAATAACCATTATCCACAGAAGAGATAGATTCAGAGCTTTGGACGAGAATGTGAAGAAAATGGAAGAGAGCAACAAAATAACCATAAAACTGAATACTGAAATAGAGGAGATAAGAGGAAAGGGAAAGGTTGAGGAAGTAACTCTTGTAAACAATAAGACAGGAGAGAAGGAAGTGGTGCAGGTTGACAAAATAGTTCTTGCGGTTGGTTTGAAGCCAAATACAGAGATGTTTGCGGAACTTGGAATAGAAACAGATGATAGGGGTTACATTCTCACAGATAACATGCAGAGAACAAATGTGGAAGGTGTTTTTGCTGTAGGAGACATTGTGAAAGGAGCTTTCCGTCTGCTGATAGTTGGGGCTGCCCACGGAGCAATAGCTTCTCAGAAAATTTATGAATACATAAGGAAGCCATACTGGGCGGGAGAGGACGAAAAATAAACTTTTTATTTCCTGCTCATCTTTTTTATTTTTCTATAGTATTCATTTTCCAAAAAATTGCAGTTTATAATCATGTCTCCATCTTTATCTATTATTGATACTCCTTCTTCCTCCAATTTTTCCTTCAATTTTTTTATGTATTCATTTTCCTTTTCATATAAAAAAACAGCATTTTTTGGCTTTTCTCCATTCCAGTTTGTTACCATTCCTATCTCAATCATGTCTTCTACTTCAAATGGTGTAAATGAATTTTCATCTATCTTGAAATATATTTCAGGGTCAACTGTAATGCTCTTTGCTTTTATTTCAATTTCTCTTTCTTCCTCCTCATAATTAATAACTTCCTTGACACATTCATTTCCACATATTCCACATCCTAAGCATTCTCTACAACTTAAACAACGCTTTGCTTCTTCAACAGCATTTCCATCATCAAATCCAATTTCCACTTCCTTAAATGTTGCAATTCTTTCTTCAATTGGTAAATACTTTATTTTCCTTCTTTCCTCTTTCTCAATTCCAGACAGAACAACGTTTCTCTTCATCAGTTCAATATCTTCCCATGATGCTATAGCACGGTTTATGTCTTTTTCAACTGGGTCAAATAAAACTTCTTTTCCATGAATATAGGCATCTATGGCATGTGATGCCCTCCTCCCCCATGCAACTGCTTCAATCACTATTGATGGCCCTGTAACAACGTCTCCTCCAGCAAATACCCCGGGCATTGAAGTTGCAGAAGTATTTTCATCAACAACTATTCCCCATTTTGTCTTTTTAATTTTATCTGGCAGAAAAGAGAGGTCAGGATACTGTCCTATGGCAGATATTACAATATCTGTTTCAATTAAAAATTCACTGCCTTCTTTTGGAACAGGTTTTCTTCTTCCACTCTCGTCTGGTTCTCCCAATTCCATTTCAATGCATTCAACTCCGCAAACTCTCCCATCTTTTCCCACTATTTTAACAGGAGCGGATAAGAATTTTATATTCACGCCTTCTTCTTCAGCAAATTCAATTTCTTCATCTCTTGCAGGCATTTCTTCTCTGCTCCTTCTATAAAGAATTGTCACCTCTCTGCTTCCAAGACGTATTGCGCATCTCGCCGCATCTATGGCAACATCCCCCCCTCCAACAACAATAACTTTTCTGTCCTGAAATAATGTTCTCTGTGTTTCTGGAGATATGTTCAACTCCCTTAAAAATTCAACACCTGATATCACTCCTCTAAGTTCCTCTCCTTCAATTCCGAGTTTTCTGCATTCATGGCATCCTGTGCCAACAAAAACTGCATCATATTCTTTATATATTTCCTCAAATGAAACATCTTTTCCAACTTTTGTATTTAACTTGACTTCTGCACCCATATCAATTATTGCTTTTGTTTCCCTTTCAAGAACATCTTTTGGCAATCTATAAGGAGGTATTCCAACAGCCATCATTCCTCCAATAACAGGCAGAGATTCAAAAATTGTTACTCTGTAACCTTTTTTCATTAGTTCATATGCCGTTGTAAGACCTGCAGGTCCTGAACCAATTATTGCAACTTTATATTTATTATTCTCATTCATTGGAATTTTTCCGAGTTCAATCTTCTCCTTATTTTCCCATTCCCAATCTGCAACGAATCTCTTTAATAATCTAATTGAAATTGGTGCTTCAAAACCATTTCTTCTACACAAGCTTTCACATGGATGTGTGCAAACTCTTCCCAGAATTGCTGGAAGTGGCAGTCTTTCTCTTATCAAATTCACAGATTCCTCAAATTTTCCCTCAGCAATATATGCAACATACCCCCTCACATCCACATGGGCTGGGCATGCAGTCTGGCAGAAAGGGCTTTCTTTTTCCAGATTATATGTTAATGGAATCCCATCTGTTCTGTAAATGGCTTTTCTTGAAAATAAACTTCTCTCCCTATCAACTGTTTTAAGAGGACATACTTCATAACATATATTGCAATTATTACAATCTTTTTTCACTCTTGTAGGATATTTTATTATTTTTATGATTTTGTCATCAATTTTTTTGATAACAGAATTTCCAATGAATTTTATCTTTCCCTTTTCCACCAGTTCCAAAAATTTTTCCATAGGTGCTTCATTGTTAAATGAAGAGAGATGCTTTCTAACAACATATTTATTTAAAGAAGGATGTCTTTCCACAACAAAAACTTCTTCCCCATTCTCTGCAAACTCAACAGCTTTTCTTATGCCTTCTGCTCCTGCTCCTATTATAACTGCACCTTCTCCTCCTTCAAAATTTTCTACTATAATGGGTTCTGGAATTTTCACTTCTTTTTTGTCATAATAAAATGAATAAACTCTATTTTCCTCCTTAAATGAAACTTCTCCACTTTTTATAAAATTCATTAAATATAGGAGAATAACATTTTTTTTCAATCCAGTTTCATTTGAAATTTCCTCTAACGTCATTTCTTTTTTACGCAACAAAAGTTTTATCATCTCTTCATTTATTTCATCATAAACTATTTCATCTGAAATTCTTTCAAATTCAAAGTTTGTGTAAAATTCTCCGTATTTATTTCCCTCTTCTGTTAGCATTCTATGCTTTGATGCAAGTATTCTTATCCTTGGTTTGAATGAGGCGTTGAAGGAAGCATTTAAAGCAATGTTGTTATATCCATCATTTTTGATGGGACCAAGCTCTTTCAATTCTTCAGTAAATTCTCTTACTACATGAGCAAATTTCTCTCCCTCAGAAGCAGATATCCATTCAAGGCGTAACCTTTTTTCATTTATCCCAGCATATTTAATCATTTTTCTTGCAATGTTTATTTTCCCTATAGTGTAGTAGTTTCCAGTAACATAATGGCAATCTCCAAGATGACATCCTCCAACCAAAATTCCATCAGCCCCATTCAAAAAAGATTTTAAAACAAAAGAAGGTTCAACTCTTGTTGAACACATCACCCTTATAACTCTTGTTGTAGGAGGATATTGAAATCTACTCACTCCAGCCAAATCAGCCCCAGCATATGAACACCAGTTGCACAAAATTGCAATAATTTTTGGCTGAAATTCCATTATATCGCCTCCTCTATCTGAGCCATAATCTGTTCGTCTTTAAAATGCCTCATATTTATTGCCTTATGGACACATGATGAAGCACACGCACCACATCCTTTACACGCTGCAGGTATATTTTCAGCAAATTTCCTTCTATTTTTCTCAACGAGTTTCATTGCCCCATATGGGCATACTTCAACGCAAACTCCGCATCCCATACATCTTTCCTCATCTATTACTGGAGTATATGGCTCCGCCTTCACATAACCCTTTGCCATTGGAATGGATGCCCTGCTCGCACTTGCCAAAGCCTGAACTATGCATTCATTTATGTCTGCAGGCGCCCTGCACGAGCCAGCCATATATATTCCATCTGTTGCAAAATCTACAGGGCGTAGTTTAACGTGGGCTTCAAAGAAGAAGCCATCTTGTCCTAAAGGAATTTTAAGCATCTGTGATATTTTCTTTGCATCTTCTCTTTGAATAAGGGGTGTAGAAAGAACAACTGAATCAGCTCCAAGCTCAATTTTTCTTCTAAGTCCAGGGTGATAGAATCCAACAAAAAGTTTTCCATTTCTCTTTTCTAATGAAGATATTATTGGAATTGAATCTCTCACCCTTATGAATCGAATACCTTCCTCTCTCGCTTTTCTGCAGTAATCTTCATAAACCGTTCCATATGTCTGCAAACCTTTATGAATTATGTATATCTGGGAATCTGGGAGTAATTTTTTGAGTATTCTTGCATTCTTTATTGAATTCATACAGCATATTCTGGAACAGTAATTTACTCTCTCTCCTCTTCCCCCTATACACTGAATAAAAACAATCGTTCCCCACTTTTCTATTTTTTTCTCTTTCAGTATTTTCTCCAAATCATATTGGGTGAGAACATTCTCATATTCATCATAGTTGTACATGTACATTGGTTCATATGGTTTTGCTCCTATGGCAACAATTATTGTTCCAACTTTTATTTCTTTTATTTCCTTTGATTCTTCTGATTCTTTCTTCTGCCTTATCCTAACGTTAAAGTTTCCTATGTAGCCATCAACGCTTTCAACCTCACTATTCAACAAAACATGTATCTTTTTTTCTTTCTCAACTTTTTTAACAATTTCCTCCAGAAATTGCTGAGCATTGGCATCGGAAGGATAAATCTGGTTAATATAATTTAAAAGCCCTCCAAGCCTATTTTCTTTTTCAACTAAATAGACTTCAAAACCCTGCTCTGCAAGAGAAAGAGCTGCAGTCATGCCAGCAATGCCCCCTCCAATAACCAAGCTTTTTTTCTCCACATCTATCTTTATTTCTTTTAAAGGTTCAAGCAATCTTGCTTTTGCAACACCCATTCTAACCAAATCTTTGGCTTTTTCTGTTGCCTTCTCTTTCTCTTTCTGATGAACCCATGAGCATTGGTCTCTAATATTAACAAATTCGAATAAAAATTTATTCAGACCAGCTTGCTCGCAAGCCTTTCTGAATAATGGTTCATGTGTGCGGGGCGTACATGAGGCAACAACAACCCTGTTAAGCTTATGTTTTTTTATGGCATCCATTATCTCTTGTATTCCTGCATTTGAACATGTATACATATTTTCCTTCACATATACAACATCAGGCAGAGTTTTTGCATATTCGCATACCTCAGGCACATTCACGAATCCCGCTATGTTAGTTCCGCAATCGCATACAAAAACTCCTATTCTCAATTTCTCAGCCATTTAATCACCTGCAATTTCAGCTGCTTTAGCTGATGCGGCACTTGCTTGGTAAACACTCTCTGTTATATCTTTGGGACGTTCACAGCATCCAGCAACAAATATTCCCTTCTTTGTTGTTTCAACAGGATTTGTATAATCAACTGTTTTTATAAATCCGTATTTATCTGTCTCTATTCCAAGAACTTCAGCAATTTTTCTTGCATCTTTTGAAGGCATTATTGGTGTCGCAAGAACCACCATTTCCACCTCAATTTTATTTATCTTGCCTTTTTCCTCGTCTTCATAGTATAGAGTTAAATTTTTTGTTCTCTTATCCTCTTTAATTTCTCCAGGACGTGCATGAATGTATGTAACCTTATAATCTCTCTCCCCTCGCTTACTATATTCATAGAATCGTTTGCTGAAAACCCTCAAATCTGAATAAAAGATGTAGGATTCCAAATCTGGATAATGTTCATTGGCAAGCATTGCACTTTTTATTGAAACCATACAGCATACAGAAGAGCACCACTGACATCGCTTCACATCTCTGGAGCCAACACATTGTATGAATGCTATTTTTTTTGGTCTCCTTCCGTCTGGAGCACATTTTAGATGCCCGTGAGTTGGACCTGCTGCATTTATTAGCCTTTCATACTCCATCCATGTATGCACATTGGCATATCTTCCATAGCCATATTCTACAAGATCTTTTGGCTCATATAACGATGAGCCTATAGCTACAATAATTGAAGCAACATTAAGCTCTATAATTTTATCTTTCTGATTATAATCTATTGCTCCTGCCTTGCATATTCTTTCACACAATCCACATCTATTCCTTGTTAATTTTAAACAATGCTCCTTATCAATTGTTGCCTTCCTCGGCACCGCCTGTGGAAAAGGAAGAAAAATGGCTTTTCTTTTGTCTAAGTAGCTGTTGTATTCGTTTGGAATTTCAGTTGGACATTTTTCCATGCAATCTCCACATCCAGTGCATTTTGATGAATCTACGTATTTTGCCTTTCTTCTCACCTTCACCTTAAAATTTCCAGCTTTTCCTTTTACTTCAATTACTTCAGAATATTCCATAATTTCAATGTTTGGATGAGATGCACACTCATTCATTTTTGGGGCAAGAATGCATATACTGCAGTCGTTTGTTGACATTGTTTTATCCAGCAAAGCCATTCTCCCCCCTATACTTGGCTCTTTCTCAACCAAATAAACATGTATTCCTCTATCTGCTAAATCAAGGGCAGATTGTATTCCAGCGACTCCTCCTCCTATTATCAACACATCTTTCATTTTATCCTTTCAGCAACCACTTCAACAAAATCTTTTACTTCTAACTTGTAATTCTCATGCGAGAGAGTGCATTTAAAATGAATCTGGCATTTTGGGCAGGTTGTTATCATAATATCTGCAACTTTTAATGCCTCCTCTATTCTTCCTTTTCTTATTTCTTCTGATTTCCAGTCACAACTCATCCATGTTGAAGTTCCACAGCAAACGGCCATTTCTTTATTATGCTCCATTTCCTTTATTTCAATTCCCACCTTTTTAAGCACATCTCTTGGCTCATTGTATATTCCCAAATGTTTTCCAAGACGACATGAATCATGGAATGTGTATTCTCCTTCATTTTCCTTTCCTTCCATCTCCTTTTCAGCTAGAAATTCTGATATGTGCATTAGCTTTGCATCGATTTTTGGATAATCTCTTTTGAATGTTCTGTAACATTCTGGACAGGAAAATATTATTTTACTTGCATTCTTTTCCTTTATCTTTTTCATATTTTTTTTCACTATTGAGTTAAACAATTTTTTATTCCCATTCCAGAATGCGTCATGACCACAGCATCCATAAATTATAGATGGCTTAACTCCGTATTTGTTCAGCAAAGAAACTGTATTCTCTGCTATTTTTTTCCCATTAAATCCTATTTCCTTGAACATAACATCAAAGAAAGGGAGACATCCTGCAAAATAT
>DRIF01000036.1 GCA_011052825.1 Thermoplasmatales archaeon | reverse complement strand
TGTTAGAAAGAGATAGGTCATCTTGAGTATCTCCTCATCGCTTAATCTTCTCCTGTAGAACAACGTTCCATACCTCTGGTTGAATATCTTTCTACACGTGTTACATCTATACCTCTGTACCCCATTCCTTTGAAAACCATATTTTACCACATCACTTGAACTGCAATAGGGACATCTGGGAATATCCTTCTCTACTTCTTTTAGTTTAATAATGTCCTTCTGCATCCCATCCACCAAAAGAGAAATGCGTTGACCCTTTATAAATCAACTCTCAGTTGATGGGGTGCCGCCTTCTTCTTGCTTGCCTGTATTGCTTTTTTTAAAACCCCCATTAGCGTATGGTATTCCCACTTTGATAGCATGGCTCTTCCAATTATTCTTCTGAAAAGAATACTAGTCTTCTCCATTTTAAAATCAGGATAGTTTATTTCCTTCAATAACAAATCAAAAAATTCATACAATTTTTCCTTTTCTTTTCCATCTGCTAGTAAAATTTCTTTTGGTTTGTACCTATTGACAAAAAGTTCATAGAGAACTATGCAAACGGCATGAGATAGATTTAGTGTTGGATATATCTCGCTTGCAGGAATTTTTATTAACAAATCACAATTTTTTATTTCTTCATTTAAAAGTCCATAATCCTCTCTTCCAAAAGCTATTCCTATGTTCCCTTCCATTTTATATACTTCTTCTGCAAATTTTTTTGGTGTAAATGATTTCCTAAGATGCTGTTTGTCGTTTTTGCTTTCTATTGCAGATGTTCCAGCCATGTAATCAACTTTCTTTAAAGCTTCCTTAAATGTTTCCAAAATAATTGCATTATCTATTATCTCCTGAGCATGCATTGCAAACTTTCTGCAGTCGTCATGCTCCATATTGAAAGAGGGATTAACAATTATAAGATTTGAGAAATCAAAATTTTTCATTATTCTCGCAATTGCTCCTACATTACCTGGATATTTTGGTTCTACTATTACCACGAAAAATTCCATTATATGCTGAATATGTAAATCAATATTGGAATTGTTTCATCCCTTAATCCAGCATTGTTGTAACCCACAACTTGAAGATATCTGTATCCTATATCACCTCTCCACAACCATTCATATGGATAGAGGGTATCTATGTTTTCCAGTAGCCCATTTACATAAAATGATACATTGTCTATTCCTGAATCTCCATCATAGGCTACAACTCTAACAGTTATTTTTCCTATTACAACAGTATTTCCAGACGCAAGAGGCCATATTGCCCTATCAAAAATATAGAGGTATCCAAAGACAGGTTTCTGAAGAAGTACAGTTGGGGCTGATGTATCAATTTTTATATCAAAATTTTTGATTGATTCAACATTTCCTTTATCGTCTTCACTGTGAAACTCAACTGTATGCTCTCCATCCTGATCAATGAAAAATGACCCTATATATGTAATCCATGGTCCCCCATCTATTCTGTATTCGGTGTACGCTATTGCATCTCCATCTGGATCTGTTGCTGTAAGTGTTACTTCAACAGGCGTTATATACCATCCATTCTTTCCATTTGGTGAGGATGGATTTAAAGAATAGGTTGTTATTGGAGGGGAGTTTCCTCCCTGAATTGTGAAATGATGAACTGAGCTTTTCCTGCCATTTCCTAAATTATCTACTGCATATATTGTGAAATTATATTCTCCAACTATATTGTAAATTCTATTCCTGTAATAACCACAACCTCCACAATGATACATGGTGAAGTTTGAGAAAGAGCCATCAGGATATTCAACCTCTAGGAAAACTCTTTTAACTCCAGATTTATCGTCTGTTACATCACAACTTACATTAACATAGTTGCCAGGTAATTGAACAGAAGGGAATGCAACAATATTTGTGATGGATGGTGGAACTGTATCTACAATGTATGTAACGTTGTGTGTTGCTTCTTCATTTCCAACATTGTCCTCACTATAAAATTCTACATAATTTGTTCCTTCTTTGGTTAGATAAAAAGGTCCAGAATATACATAAAAATTATTTCCTTTTCCAACCCCTGTTCCAGGAATTGGATGCCAACTTCCATTCCATATGCGATAATATATAAAGTTAACTCCAGATACAGTATCAATAGCAGATAATATTATCATTGAGGTGGGAAGAATATAGTTTCCATAAACTGGAGATGCGCTTATTGTTGTAATTGGAGGGTTTAAATCAACCCCTATTTTTAAATCTGCTGATGGAGGTGGATTTTCAGAATTTTCTGCATTATCTCTCGAAATTGTATAAAGCTCATAATACCCTTCCCCATTAGGGGCTGTGAAATTCCATTGCCAGGGTGGAGAATTATCCCCTCCATACGGTATCCAAGAACCCCAAGAATAATTATTACTGCTGTATCTATAATATAAATTTACCGCCATCAACCCAGAAAGATTATCATTTGCAGAGGCATCTAAGGTTATAGGGGTTGTGCTGTGCCAGTATTGAATTTGGGTTAAATTCGAATAGGGGGGAGTCGCGTCATAAGCGCATGTTTCAGTATATCCAGTTAAAGTTTCTGTATTGCCTGCCAAATCTTTGGCTCTAGTTCCAAGTCTGTAATATCCTTCTCCAGCTGTAAAATTAAAGTCCCATTGCCATGGAGAAGAATAATCAAATGAAAATAAATTCCATGAACCCCATGATGAATTGTCGGCACTGTATCTATAAAGTAATCTGACTGATTCCAAGCCATAGTTATCACTCGCACTTGCGGTTACGCTTGCATTGTTACTGTACCAATATTGAGGGAGGGTATTTACAGAACTACTTGGAGGAGTTGTATCCTGAAGGGTGAAATTATATATGGCGGATGCTGACCATCCTGTTGCATTATAAGCTTTTACAACATAAGTGTAATTTCCTAAGGGATCTGGATATGAATAGCTCCCATTATAGTACCATGTATTCGGGGAGATGTAGCTCATTGAAAAGTTTCCCTTCATAGTAGAATTTGGATAATATATTATGACATAGGCTTGAGTTGCATTTGTAATATCAGCAGTAATGTTGTTGTATCCAGGAACCTCCACGGGATCTGGGGCGTCATTAACAGAATTTATATTCGGCTGAGCCACCGTCATAAAAGCCATTGCGAAAACCACCGCCAATGCTACCAGTTTTTTCATAAACGTTAATCTATATAGAATATTAAAATCTTTTGAAGAGGATGCGAGGGGCCGGATTTGAACCGGCGATGGCCTACGCCAACAGATCTTGAGTCTGTCGCCTTGGACCTGGCTTGGCTACCCTCGCTTTACTTTATGATAATGCTCCACAATTTTTTAACTTTATCGTGCTTATTCAATGTTATCCAAAAATGAAATTTAATGGATATAAAAATGGGAGAGAAGAGGCAGTTTTAATTGGTCTCTACCCCAACTCTCCGCTTTTCCCAATATTCAAGCCAGCACTTAAATTTATCGAAATTTTTCATTTTTTATTTTCGGCAGATACAGATTTACCATTTTTAAATCTGTATTTTGTTATTGTAAGAGCTCGGCAATAACAAATTTTCAATAAAATAGTTTGTTTTGCTGCTGTTATTGCGGTAAAAATGCATGATGATCTGAAAAACAAGCAAAAATACATCAAATCAATTCTTTTCAAATCTAACCAATTTATGAATAAAAGCAATGATTAAGCAAATGTTAAGTTAAATATGCCA
>DRIF01000035.1 GCA_011052825.1 Thermoplasmatales archaeon | reverse complement strand
ACCTTCTTCAAGTTTAACTGAGCCATTGTGCTTAACTTTCTTCTGTTTTTTTTCACCATAGACCACAATTCATCACATTCCATAGGGCTGAGTCCAACATTGGTTATGAGGTATTCATTCATTTTCTCTGCATGTTCTGCCAAGTCTTCTAACAATCTTCCAATAGTATCTCTATGATGCCCTGTTATTCGTTCTATGGAACGAATTCCATTTTTTTCCACAAGAAGCTTGCATATTTGGATTATTTCCTCTTCTGATAATCTCCTTCTGTAAAGAGGTGTTCCTTTCGTTTCCATAAAATAGGTCCTACAGTGTTTACAATAATATCTTTGATGACCTGTTGAATATTTACCACTTTTAATGATGTCCTTTCCTTTTTCTTTCAGATAATATTTACATCTGGGATTTTGACAAACAACATTAATTGTTCCTCTCGGACGAGCCATTCTTTTCACCTAATAGTATATTATGTTCTAGTATAATAAACTATCGTAAATTAGGACAATACCAATTTTTTATTTGATTATATGAAGAAAATGCAATTTCCATTGCAACGTCGGTATTTGAGATGTTTATATTCTGGATTAAAAACTCTGTACAATTTGCCATAATTAATTCTCCAACATCTCCAGTAATTACAACATTACTTTTATTTAAAAAGTAACACAACGGTTTTCCATTCACTATGTTGGTAGTATCAATATTCTGGATAAAAGCATTTAAATTTCCTGCTAAAAAGAGACCATCATTGATAAAAGTGTTGTTTTTTATAATATTATTTGGAGAATTTTCGAGATAAATGCCGTATAAGGAATTTTCGTAAATGGTGCAATTCATTATTTGATTATTAGAAGAAAACCAGCTTGAAATACCCCCTATTGAATTATTTCCAATTATACAATTTATTATGGTATTGTTATTAGAATAAAATACCAAAATACCATAGCCGTTAGAATTAAAAACAGTGCAATTTGTTATTTCATTATTGAAAGAGCTTTGCAGAGAAATACCCCTCAAACTATTATTAAAAATAGAACAATTTGTTATTCTATTATTGGAAGAATTTAATAATATTCCTTCCTGCACAAGATGAATCACATTTTTGTTTATTATACAATTGGATGCATTATCAACTTTTATTCCGTAAGGTGGAAAAGTTGCATTACCTCCTCTTATTTCAAACCCAGATAATGTTACATTATTGACCTTTATTTCAATAACCGGTTTTGTAATATTGAGAGGTATAATAGTTGTATTAAATGGATTTCCATATTTTGATCTTATAGTTACTTTTTTCCACACAATTACATTTTCAACATATAATCCAGGGTAAACTTCAAGAATGTGTCCATCCAGTGTTTCAGGGTCATTTATCGCTTGTGTAATGTTTGGAAACCATTCATTTGTATTTATATTATGAACATTCCCCTCAAAAATTTCAATATTATCAAGAGTAACCATTGAGTGGAGGGTATCATTTAATCCTCCATAAGCCTGCCAAGCTATTTTAATATGATAGGGATTCAACCCAAGATCTGTTATATTTTCACAAACATCCACAACTACCTGATATTCATTCCAGCACCATCCATAGCCAGCTGGTCCTCCAGTCCCTTCCTGTAGCGTAAGGATATTTAACAGTGGATACCAATATATATCATTATCAGAAATTAGTACATTGTATAGGTCGTTATCTGATGGAGCATTTAACCAATTCCATATTCCATAAAATTTTAAAAAAACATTTTCATAGCCTGATAAGTTAAGCCAAGGTGTTTTTATCCATTCATTTTGTAATAAATCTCCATTACTTCCATTACTTGGTAATACACCAGCACAATATTCTCCAGCATGCTGATATCCATAATTGAGTTGAGACCAATAATGGTGGTCATAAATGCACAATCCGTCCACATCCCAATATCTAGCAGGAGAAGGATAATCTCCGTCAGGATCATAAGAGATATTCCATGGTTCTTCAAATCCCATATAACCATCTAAAAACAATTGTACTTGCCTTTTTTCTGGTATAATTTTTCCATAATTCGCTCCAATTATGCATATAAAAAATACTGCTATTCCAAACAATAGCAATAATTTTTTATTCATTTTGTCACCCCCTTTTTTATATATTAATAAAAATAGCTTGTATATATAAACCTTGTGAAAAGATAACAAACAGCACGATTTTACGTGATTGCATCAAAAAATTCCAACAACCTTTTTAATAGTATTTTATATAAAAACGGGTGCAGAGGAAATTTTGGCATGAAAATGCCTTTGTCCTTTGCACCTTAAATTTATTTCCAGCCCTTTATGAGTTTTTTTATGATTTCCTTATCTATTAATTCTTTTTCTTTCTTTTCTTCCCTATACATTCTCCAATGAAGGCGATGGCTTTCCATTGTTGCAACATAAACAACACCACCTATTCCAACCCACGCAAGCAGTAGTAAAAAACCTGGCATTGCTTCTTCCAATCTTATAACGTAGCCAAAAAATAGTGCAGATAATAAAAAGCCAACCAGCGCAACCACCCACAGTCCATTGAATTTAAATTTTGCCTTTTCATAAATTTCAGGATGTTTATATGGAAGGACTAAAGCAGAGAGAGAAGTTGCCATAAAAACAATTAGAACAGCCATATTAATCATCATAACTGCCTGCATAAACTGTTTAGCAAGAAGTATTATTGCTATTGCCATAATTGTGTTTATAAACAAGGTCCATTTTGGAACTCTGTATTTGTTTAATTCTGCCAATTTCTGCGGAACAATTTTATCTCTCGCCCAAGCAAATGAAAGACGGGAAGTAGATAGTATGGTAGGATTTATATCTGATATTATTGCTACTGAACCAGTAAAAGCAACAAAAACTGCAATTCCGAAGGGCAGGAAATTACCAGCCACATCAGCTATAGAACCTGTAGAAAAATCATATGAAGAATAGAAAGATGGAGACATCAAACCATAGGTTATTACTGCTATGAAAATATAGATGATTGCTATTACAGATATTGAAAGCAAAACACCCTTGGGCAATATTTTTTCTGGATTTTTCACTTCATCTCCCGCGTCATTAATTACGCTGAATCCAATATAACTGAAAAAAATTAAACTGCTTGCCCTTGCAATAAGAGATAAATTTGGATTAAAAGAATTGCTTAAATTGCTTAACTTTATATATGGTAAACCAAATAAAATGAATGAAGAGAGACCTATCATTAACAATACAAACATTATGGTCTGTACCCTCCCATATATCCTGACTCCGAGATAATTTACAATTAAAAATATTATCACCAAAAAAACAGCTATAAACTGGATGTTGACTGAAACCAAAGAGGAGAGATTTTGCATATTAAGTATATTCAGAAAATTCTCAAAAATAGTGACATCACCAACAGACATTGCAGCAATAACAGCAATCATTGCAAACCATCTTGCCCAAGTCGCTATAAATCCAATAAATGGGTCAATAACTCTGCTTATAAAAACGTATTCTCCTCCAGATGATGGAAGAGCAGAAGATAAAACAGCATAACAGAGTGCTATAAAAATTGCAGGAATTGCTGCAAGAATATAGGAGAATATGACAGATGAACCAACTGGTATTTTATCCTGTATCTGAACAGTTGTCAAAAATAGTCCTCCGCCTATAACTGAGGTAACAACAGTTGCAACCACTTCCTTCAATCCAAGCTCTCTTTTTAGTTCCATTTTGCCTCATCAAAACTTTGCAAATAGAGGAATGAATACCAAACTAACTATGGACATTAGCTTAATTAAAATGTTGAGCGAGGGGCCAGCAGTATCTTTACATGGATCTCCAACAGTATCTCCCACAACCGCTGACTTATGAGCAAAACTTCCCTTTCCACCCAAGTTCCCAGCTTCAATGTATTTTTTTGCATTATCCCATGCTCCTCCTGCATTGGCAAGAAAAATCGCCATTAAAAAGCCAGATGCTGTTGCACCAGCGAGCAAGCCAGCAAGCGCCTCAATTCTCCATATCCCCATTATTATTGGAACAACAACAGCCATGCTTGATGGCAAAATCATTTCCCTCAATGCCCCTTTTGTAGCGATTCTGATGCATTCTTCATAATCAGGTTTTCCCTTGCCTTTAAGTATCCCAAGTTCTTTAAACTGCCTTCTCACCTCTTTCACCATTTTTTCTGCTGTTCTGCCAACTGCTCCTATGGCAAGAGAAGAAAAGAGGAAGGGAAGCATTGCCCCTATGAAAATGCCAGTCATTAAATGAGGGGATGTCAAATTTATATTTATCCCTCCTATTGTTTCTCTAACTTTTTCAACAAAAGTGAATAAAAGAGCTAGTGCTGTTATTGCTGCAGAACCAATTGCAAATCCTTTTCCCATTGCTGCAGTTGTATTTCCTACAGCATCCAGAGATTCTGTTTTTTTTCTAATGTCTTCACCAAGCCCTGCCATTTCTGATATACCAGCAGCATTATCTGCTACTGGTCCATAACAATCTGTTGCGAGAGACATGCCAAGAGTTGACAGCATTCCCACTGCCGCCATTGCAACCCCATAAAATTCTGCAAAATGAAATGCAATAATCATTGCAATGCATGTTGATATTATTGGAATGGCAGTGCTTAGCATCCCAACAGACATACCCTGCAATATATTTGTTGCTGGCCCTGTTTGAGATGCTTCTGCAATTTTTTTTACGGGTTTTCTCTGCTCTGATGTGAAATATTCTGTCGCAAGTCCAATTACAATTCCGTCAATCAAGCCAACAAGAACTGCATAAAAGGGTTCATACTTGCCTATAATAAAATGGGTTGCTATGAATGCAATTACAGCAAATATTATACTCGCTCCAAATAATCCATTTCTCAAAGCTGAATATAAGTTTTTTCCTCTAACAAAAATCATTGCAATTATAGAAGAAATTATTCCAATTCCTGCAATGATTAGAGGATAAACATCCGCATTTGAATAAATTCCAGCTATTAAGGCGAGAGTAATGGCAGATATAATGGAATCAGAATATGATTCAAACAAATCTGCTCCCATACCTGCAACATCTCCAACATTATCTCCAACATTATCAGCAATAACCGCAGGATTGCGAGGATCATCTTCAGGTATCCCTTCCTCAACCTTCCCAACTAAATCTGCCCCCACATCTGCAGATTTTGTATATATCCCACCTCCAACTCTTGCAAATAGTGCTATACTACTCGCCCCAAAACCAAATCCAAACAAAATTCCAGCAATATTTTCTTCAAAAACGATGAAAAAAATAGATATTCCTATGATACCAAGACCAACAACACTCAATCCCATAACAGCTCCTGATGAAAATGCAATAATGAGACCGTTTCTTATTCCTTTCTTTGAAGCTTCTGTAGCTCTTGCGTTTGAAAGAGTGGCTATTCTCATTCCAATATTACCTGCAAGAGCAGAAAATATTGCTCCTGTGATAAAAGAGATTGAAGTTTGCCAAGGCATATCTGTATATAAACTCGCTGTAAGGAGAACGAGAGTAACAATAATAACAAAAATAACTATAATTTTATATTCTTCATTTAAGAATGTTATTGCTCCATCATGTATTGTCTTTGAAATTTCCTGCATTTTTTTGTTACCTGGAGGTTGCTTAAGTATATAAAATGCTATGGCTATTGCGGTTATTATGGAAATAAATCCAACTGAGAGAGGAAATATTTCAATCATTGAGTGGTAAATGATACAAATACTTATTTTTTGTGATAAAACTCAAAGAATTTCAGTAAATATTAAATAATCTTGTAAATCTTTACAAATATGGAAAGAAGGTTTATTCTTATTATAATTCTACTTATCTCATTTCTAGGAACACACTTTTTAACTTTCAAAAATAATGCAGAATTGAATAGAAACGCATATTTTTCAGATTTAATGTGTGAATGGAAGGTGAATAATAGCAATGTTAAAGATATTCATCCAGATTTTTGCTGGAGATATGAGGGCAATCAAACTGCCTTTCAAATTATGGTTGCATCATCAATCGATAACATAACATCAAATTTTGGGGATATGTGGGATAGTGGTAAAATAAATGATGGGAAAAATTTTACAGAATACAAAGGTTTTCCACTGGAAAATAACAGAATATACTACTGGAAAGTGAAAATATGGAATGAATCTGATGTAGCAAGTTATAGTTATATAAGCACTTTCAAAACAAATTTTACCAAACTTTATTCAACTTATCCCCATATAAGAATATTTGTTGTTGCATATGGTTCTTACAATGAAAGTGAGAAGGAATGGATGGCAAATCATTTTGATTTATCTATTGGAGAAAATTTGGAGAGTTATAATCCTGATGTTATCTCTCTTAAATATATACTTTATGCTACAATGGTTTCTCCTTCCTATAAAGCAGAAAAATTAAGAGATTTTTGCAATGAAACAGGATGTGATTATGAAGATATGTTTCTTCATTTGAACAGGGATACAAACTTTACCTTACCAATATCAAACCCTCAATCAGATGACTGGCCTGTTGAAACAAGAACTGTTAAGGGGTGGGATTTTGCAAATGACTGGAATAGCGATGGATATGTAAATGATACAGAATTCTCAAATTTAACAAATCCAAATGCAACAGCTCGCTACAGAAATGAGAGCAGAGTTCCAATATATTACTGGAATCCCTCTGATAATGTAATGAATGTTGGCAATAAATATTATCAAAAGTTCATTGCAAATTATTCTTTAGAGGAGGCGGGAGATGAAGACGGATTTTTTGTTGACACAACAGCCAGAAATATACCTGTTCCATCTAATGCGAAGCAAAATATATATGAATACGCAGATGCAGATGATGTGGATAAAGAATGGAATAGTGATATGCAATGCTTGCTTGCAGGTGTGAAAAGAGTGCTTCCTGATAAAATTATAATAGGCAATGGATGGAATTCTTCAAATATGGTTATTGAAGGAGTTGTGAGAGAATGCTGGAAAAATATTGATTCTCCTCTTTCTGGGAGATGGGATTCATTTGATGATTCAACATATGGAATTAATGGAGTTTTGAATCTTGATAAGAGAGGAAAAATTCAACTATTACAGTATAATCCAGTTACAACAGGGAATTTATCTGATGAAAGAGATTTAATTTTTGGTCTTGCCTCCTATTATCTCATTCATGGAAACTATACCTATTTTGGAGTTGGAAAACATCCTTATTCTGGTATCCACTGGTTTGATGCTCTCTCTTTTGACATTGGAAAACCATTGAGTTCAATTTATATTTTTAATTCAAGTTTTGAAATTATTCCTGAAAATAATTTGATAAATAATGGAGGATTTGAAATTGATAATGGAACAGATTTTGATTTGAACAGAACAGATGATAATGATATCCCCAATGATTTAAATCCAGATGGATGGATTCCATATGAACCAGTGGAAATGGTTTCAGATGTAAAACACTCTGGAAACTTTTCAGTTATGATAAACACTGACAACTATTACAACAACAATATAAATAAACAATATCTAAATTTAAAAAACAATACAACATATACTCTGCGAGCATGGATTAAAACAGAAAATGTAACCAGAAACGGCGCGCAGGTATATGCATATGAATTTGATAATGCAACCTCCTGCTTTATAATTCAAAAAGGAATAAAAGACTGGAGTTTTTACAGCAAAATGTTCAATGTAAGCAATGACACATATGGCAGGATAAACTACAGAATTTTTGGAAATGGAACAGCATGGTTTGATGATATTTCATTAATAGAAGGAGAATTTTATGATTGCAAGATATTTGCAAGAGAATATGAAAAAGCTTTAATATTGGTAAAGCCAAAACTTTCTATATTTTCGCCAAATGAAAATGAAACATTCTCCACTCATGAACTTGATGGAGTATATTTTCCATTGCATGCCAATGGAACAATTGGAAAGGGAATTAATAAGATAAGTTTGAGATATGGAGAAGCAAATATATTGCTTAAACCAAATCTTTTCAAGGGATGGAATTTGATGACATTGCCTGTAGAAAATAATTATACTGCTTCATCATTATATTCTTCAATACAAAATTGCAGTATTATTTTGAAATGGAATTCAAGCAATCAGGATTTTATTATTTATGTTCCTGGCTCTCCTTATGATTTTGAAATTGAAAATGGACATGGCTATTTCATTGGAATTAAAAATGATTCTATATTTTATCCAAGAGGAGACGAAATAATAGATGTGTCTGTTTTATTATGTGAAGGATGGAATTGTTTAGGTTGGTTTAAAGAAAATGAGACGACAGCAAGAAGCATATACGAAAATATAACTTCATGTAGCATTGTTTTATCATGGAATGTGAGTTTGCAGGATTTCAATCTTTATGTTCCTGGTTCTCCATATGATTTTGCTATTAAACAGGGAGATGGTTTTCTTGTAGCAGTTAACCAGCAATCAATATGGCATGGTGAAGGCTAATCACTTATCTTTTTATTCTTTCATGTATTTCTTCTATAAGAGTTTTTATGGGATAATTTAATATTGTATAACCTTTCTTTCCTTCATATATAAAATCCTGTTGAACAAGAAGCTGAAATATTCTCTCGAAATCATTTTCTGATAATTTTATTCCATATTCCTCCTCTTTTATTTTTAAAACATCTTTTATTTCATCTGTATTTGCATAAGCTTTATTTTTACATGAAAATGCTGTCGCCATAAATACAAGCAATTCTTTTTTTTCCATACTTTCTAAGTCACTTATCCATTCCTCTCTATTTGCTTCCCTAACATCATCAGGATTTATTTTTTCAAATCCCCTACTTTCTGCTATGAGAGCAGAATTTCTGAGTAAATCTATTGCTGTTCTCATATGACCTGGAGAATGAAGGGCAATATCTGCAATTAAAGATATAATTTCATCATCATAAGCTTTTGCTGAAATACCCTCTTTTGCTCTACTCTCAAGTATTTCCTTTATCTGTTCCCATGTATATGGTTTAAGTTCGACTATTGAATTTCCTGCGAATGTGCTCCATATTGCATCATCATTTATGAGCTGTTTAAGTATGAAATGATTCCTTGTTATCGCAATATAATCTATTTTCTTCCCCACCTCATATTGTCTTGATAAAGTATAGGCAAAATGTTTGAGTTCATCAATATTCATGCCATCTATTTCATCAAGTATTATTCTTTTTCCTCCCTCAACCTTGCTCCATAATTTTTGCGTTGGAAGGCCTGCAGGATTGAATTTTGGATTCAATTGACGTAGAATTTCTTCTAGAACTCTGTGCTCTGTCTTATTCATAAAGCAATTTATATAGGCATCTCCACCAATATAACGGGCAAGCATTGTTTTTCCTGTGCCTACTCCTCCACTTATAACAGCTTTTCCTCCCTCCACAAAAATCTTCAACCTTTTTATTTCTTCGTCTCTGCACAAAATTTTCTGTGGGATATATGACAATTCCAATTTTTTTGTATCCTTTAGAATCACAATACTAATAACTGCGGATAAATAAAATATTTTCTTTTTGACGTGAATAAAATTATAAATGAAATTTTTATGATTGAACATGAAGTTAGCATCTCTGATTATAATATTCTTTCTGCTCAATAACATAACTTTGTATGATATATCTTTGGAAGATGATGCATTTCATTCTGAATTACCTTTCCATATAGAAACATGGTATTTTGAAGCTATATTTGAAAGCAATGAAAGCATTGTATTTATGATAACTTTTATGGGAGATAAGGGTGCAGGAATTTTTATGACTGGCATTCATTTTTATAAGAACGGAAAAATAGTTTATGAAAAAAGAAAAATTCACAACTCATTTTTTGTATCTGATAAAACTCCATATATTGTCGCGGATGGAAAAGAAATTATCTATGGATTTTTGAGAGAAGGAAAAATTTGTTATAAGGTTTCTTTTTCAACAGATTCCTTCTCCTTTTCCCTTTTTTATGAAAACACTACAAAAGGATGGAAAACTTGGAATAATGAATGGCTTGCTATTCCAAATATGAATGTTAAGGGAAATTTTAAATTTAAAAATGAAGAGAAAAATGTAGAGGGAAAGGGTTATCATGACCACAACATATTCTTTCCTTCGAATCCTTTTACAAGAAGAGGTTATATAGATGGAAAAATAATGATGAATGATATTTCCATTGTATGGGCAAAGTTGATGAAAAATTTTTTTCTGCATGAGATATTCCTAACATTTCGTGATATTTTTAAACCCCTTTTCATTTTCTTTTTGGGATGGGAATGAAATGCCCATATTGTGGTGGAGAAGATATAGTAAAGGCTGGAAAAAGATACAATAAATATGTAGAAAAACAGTTATACAGATGTAATTCTTGTAGGAGAAGGTTTGTCGAAAGAGACGGTTTTGAACATATGAGCTATCCAAAAGAAATTATCCTTAAAACCCTTCATTTATATGCAGAAGGCTTATCACTATCAAAAATAAGGGATTTTATCTGGCAGCATGAAGGATATT
>DRIF01000034.1 GCA_011052825.1 Thermoplasmatales archaeon | reverse complement strand
ATGGACAATACTTTTATAAACTCTACTTAACAATAAGTTAAGTACAGTTAACAGAGTGTGAAGTGTATGATTAAAAAAGAAGAGATAAAACAAAACTGGAAAAAAATAGAAAGTCAGCTGAAAGAAGCAAAACGATTCATAGAGGAGAATAAATTAGATGAAGCCCTCTATTTTATATGGCTTGCTTCGGAAAACATTGTGAACAATATAAAATTTGCAAAAAATGGTTTTTATTTAAAAAATCATAAGACTAAGACTCGTATACTTAAAGAGTATTTTGTCACAGGGATACTTAAGAATGATTATTCTAAGATATTTGAAAAACTTTCTAAGTATAGGATAGTAGCAGAATTTCACCCATATACGTCTATTCCTAAAGACTATAGAATAGAAGATGTTTTGCACTTTCTAAAAGAAATTCAAGAGTTGAAAAAGGAAGTAGAAAGATCTTTAATAGAAAAGGGTATTTTAAAATGATAATAGAAGAGAAATCTGAGATAAAAGTATTGAAAAACTTTTGTAACAATCCTTTTGAGTATTTTTCAATACCACAGATGAGCAAAAAAGTAAAAATTTCAAGAAATTGGATGTATAAGATAATGAGCAAATTTGAACAATTTGGAATTTTAGAAAGATCTGAGAAACGATACAAATTAGATTTTTCTCATTTATTCTGCAAAAGATTAAAACTCCTATTCGATGCCGAATATTTAAGTTCTTTAGATGAAAATATGAAAAATAGTGTGTTTGATATTGCCCACAAAATAATTTTTGAGATAAATCCTCAGAGTGTTGTGCTTGTCGGTTCTGTTGCCTTTAATGAACAGAAAAAGGAGAGTGATATCGATTTCCTCGTAATTGCTGAAAAGAAAGAAATACCTTATTTTGAGAATTGCAATATAGTCTTACTGAGCGAGAAAGAATTCAAAGAAAAATATCTCAAAGGTGATGATTTTATCATATCTGCTCTATCGTTTGGGAAAATACTCTACGATACCAATATTTTTATCAAGTTCTTTGAAAATCCATTACCTATTTTTTCACAGGAACTTATTCAGGAAAAAATAAAGTACTGTGAAAAACTTGAGGAGCGGATTTACACATTGCTAAAAACTGATCAAGAAAAGGCACAAGAGGAACTACTCTATCTCGCGCTTCAAACTGCGAGAATTATCCTCTTAAAAAACAGGGTCGTTCCAAAAACAAAATATGAGATTGGGGAACAAGTCACCCCGTTTGATAAAAAATTGGCAGAGACAATAGAGAACTTACTCAAAAAGAAGGAACTCACTGAAGAAAAAATGCTGGAGTATGTAGGACTCTGCATAGAGCGCATATAATTCGTGTACAATCTTCACTGATCATACATCCAGCTCGTCTTCCAGAAGCCTGGCGACAGCCCTTTATTTCCTCTCTATAAATCACTACTATCGAATTCATGAAAATTTCCTTTAGAATTTATGAGCATCCTGAGCTGAGCAAAACCCTCTTATATATCACATAGAAAACTCATCCATGAACAAATTTCATCTGAGTAATCGTGATCCATACGCATACATTCAACTGATAATAGGTCTCTTCGTTTTTGCGGCAGGATCGTCTTCATGCTTAAGGCTAATCTGGGAATGGCTCCGTGGAGTGTGTTTCATGTGGGGATCACGAACAATTTTCCGTTAACGCTGGGAAGAGTATCTCAGATCGTAGGACTTATTGCAATCCTCTTTTCACTTTTTTCAAGATATATCCTGGCATAGGAACTCTTTTTAACATGATCGTTATTGGATTCTTTATAGATCTCATAAATCCCCATGTTCCTTCAATGCACAATCATTTTTCTCAAATTGCTGTGCTTGCATTAGGTATTATCTTCATCGGTATTGGTTCAGGACTGTATATTAATGCAAACCTCGGGGCAGGTCCAAGAGATGGCTTGATGTTAGGATTGAGCAAGAAAACAGGAAAAAGTATACGACTGATTCGCAATTCCATGGAAATAATGATACTTGTCACAGGATTCTTTCTTGGAGGTCCAGTTGGTGTAGGTACTGTAGCTTTTGCTCTTGCCATTGGTCCCTCCATCCAGTTTTTTAAACTGATTCCAGAAAAAGGAAGTGGAAATCTTAAAAAATAATCTCTAACACGTTTCGGATGGTAAATTGTTTTATTTTTCATAATTAAAAAAAGAAAATTTAATATTTTTTTACTTTTCTTTCCATTTTTCTATTTTTCCAGTTCTTATTATCCCTGTTTCCATTCCTGTCATAAACATTGCCAGAAATAATAAGATATATTTTTTATCAGAGTTCTAGCCGTATTTCCCATGTGGTCGTTGATCCATCACTGTATTCATTTGTCAGTATGAAAGTTTCGGGCAGATACATCCCCGTCTCAAAATTGAGCCATAATCGAAATCCTTCATCTGGTCCAAAGATCTGTTCAATAACGCTGAGCTCTTCTTCCGTACCTGTGAGAATGAATGATACATCGACTCGACAATTATGAGATTTACCGCTGGAATCAACTACTTTCATCACCTTAGGTTTCCACAATATCTCATCTTTCGTTAAATTTTGGATAAATACTTCAACAAAGTATCCTCCAGGCTGCCATCCACGATATGACTTAGTTACAGTCCATGCTACTACATATAGTTTTCCATCACTCAATGGCTCGTCCATTCCTCCCGTTAGTGTGATATGTTTAGGTACAGAAGTAGTAGTTGGTGCTGGCGTAGTTGTTGGAGGTGTAGTTGGGAGGGATGTAACCTCAACGATCTTAAACGAATCTTCGTGACTTATCTCAGGCTCCTCACCTTCATAATAATAGTAAAAATAGTAGTAGTGATAACCTTCAAGAGATGGCAGACATCTTCCTTTGGATATAATTATATGTTGGTTATCCATATTACCGTAGTAGTCTTTGCCATCTTCGCCCCATGTTGCATCAACAGGTATCCATCCATATTCTGGGATAAATATCTCTGCCCAATTATGAACTATTTGCTCTCTCTCTGT
>DRIF01000033.1 GCA_011052825.1 Thermoplasmatales archaeon | reverse complement strand
GATACCGAAACTGGAAAAAATTTATTTTATAATAGAAGAGACAAATATAAATTGTCCAAGATTGCCTATGGTTTTATTGCAGGACAGATGAAATATGTAAAAGAGATGTGTGCAATTTTATCTCCTACTGTCAATTCTTATAAAAGATTAGTATCTGGATTTGAAGCACCTTGCTATATTACATGGGGCAGCATGAACAGAAGCAGTTTAATAAGGGTACCAAAATGGCTTAAAAAGGAATCAGCTAGAATTGAATTGAGATGCCCAGATTCATCATGTAATCCATATCTTGCATTTGCTATTATGGCAAAAGGTGGTTTGGAAGGAATTAAAAATGATTTAACTCCTCCAAATCCAATAGAAGAAAATGTATATAAAATGGAAGAAAGTTTAATAAATGAAAAAAATATAGAGGTGCTTCCAAATTCCTTATGGGAAGCTATAGAAGAGATGAAATCTAGTAAGATTGTTTATGAAACACTTGGCAAATCATTGTTTGAAAAGTATATTGAAATAAAAACCAGAGAATGGAATGAATATAAGAGACAGGTTACACTTTGGGAAATAGAAAAATATATGGAGATGTATTAATTTATTTCCTCACTTCCCATTTTTCAAGATTCAAAACTTTTGAGAGGGTTTCCCCTCTTTTTATCTCTTCTCTTATTCTATTCTCCCTTTCCATAACATTTATTGCCCTGTTGGCTATTTCCTGAGCTTCTTCCTTTGGTATGACAACAACCCCATTATCATCCCCAACAATCCAGTCACCATTTTTTACAATCTGTCCTCCACATACTATCTCACACCCAATCTCTCCGTATCCTTTTGGCTCCCCCGCCTCAGAAACTATTTTTTTTGAAAATACAGGCAAGTCAATTTCCTTTATTACATGAACATCTCTGACTGCACCATCTATGACAATTCCAGCCAATCCCTTTTTATATGCACTCAGGGTGGCAAGCTCCCCCCATACCGCCTGCTTTCCTTCTCCCGCCTGAGCGACTATAACATCTCCTTTCTTTGCTTTATCTATTGCCTCAACAACCTTTGCCCAATCTCCATCCATTGTTTTAACAGTTACTGCTCTTCCAATCATTTTCACTCCTTTTTTTATAGGGCGTATATTTCTCATTGTTCCTCTGTTGTGCATTGCATCACATATGTTGCATGTTGAAACTTTTGAAAATGCCTCAAATAAATTTTCTTTTGAATATTTTTTAAATTCATTACTTTTTATCTTAGCTCCTTCAATTGCTTTCTTTATCAATCTTGTTGCTTTTGCAACATTTTCTGCCTTTATTATTGCCCCTCCAATTATAACAATGTTCGCTCCCTTTTCAACAGCAATTCTGGCAGTTTCAGCATTTATACCTCCAGCAACAGCAACTGGAAGTTCTGTTAAACCTGAAATTTTTTCCAAGAAAGAAAAAGGATTTTTGCCTATCATCTGCTCATCTATAGAAGTGTGAATGCATATATAATCTGCGCCAATTTTTTCAACTTCTTTAATCCTTCTTTCAATATCTGAAACTCCAAGCATGTCAACCATAACTTCCATTCCATATCTTCTTCCTGCCTTTACAACCTCCTTTATTGTTTCATTGCTTGCTACACCCAATACACATATAATATCTGCGCCAGCTTTTGCACTCATTTCAGCTTCAACAGCTCCCACATCCATTGTTTTCATGTCTGCAACAATCTTTTTCCCAGTTTTTTTTAACTCCCTTATAACATTCATGCCCTCAGATTTTATTAAAGGAGTTCCAGCTTCCAGCCAGTCAGCCCCTCCTTCTATTGCTTCCTCAGCAATTTTTATTGCTCTGTGAAAGTTTATTAAATCAAGAGCTACCTGCAGTATTGCCATAATTAAAAAACAGAAGTATATAAAAATGGTTGCGTGAAAATTTGAAAAGTTATTAAAAACAGGAATGTTTCATCAATGTGATTGATGAGGAAATAAAAAAGGAAATGGAAAAATTCAACTGGCTTATAGATGAGGAAACTGCAAAACTTTTGGTAATGGAAAAACAAGGGAAAATAAATTTGATGAAGATAACAGATTTAAAGGAAGGTAATGTCTCTCTATATGCAAAAATTGAGAGCATGGGCACAAGAAAGAAAAATTTTATGAATGCCATAATAGGAGATGAAACTGGATTTTGTTTGATGAAGTTGTGGGATCATAATGTGAATTTTGCCCATTATTTAAAGGAAGGAGATGTTGTGAGAATTGCAAACGCATGGGTTAGAAAAGGAATTTATGGAATTGAAATAAATGTTGGGAAATATGGAATGATTGAAAAAACAAATAAAAAAATAAAAACATCTCTTCAATTTGGAATTAAAGAAGGGATATTCAATATAAAAGGGGTATTAAATAAAAAATATCCAACGCAGGTTTATATTGGAGAAAAAGAAACCTTTATAAGAAGAATTAAAGTTGATGATATGGAGATATACTTAATAAATGAAATGGCAAAAAAAATTCAGAATGTTGAGGAAAGAAAGGAAATCACTCTTCTATGGCTTCATAAAAAAAATAATAGAATATATGCAGATGAATTGAGTAAGATAAAATAAATTTTTAAAGCATTTCAATTTCAACCACAAAATATATGATTTTAAAAATATATACATATATGGGCGGGTGTGATGTAGTTTGGTAACATAAAGCCCTGCCACGGCTTATCCCCGGGTTCAAATCCCGGCACCCGCATAGCTTCATTATTCGTAAGAAAATTTTAAAAGATGATGGAAAATTTCAGAAATAATATTTCAAAAAAATTTGAAATGGAAAATTTTATATATTCCTTTTCTATACTGTTTCAAAAAAATTTAAAATAGTGAGAAAATGAACAACAAAATAAAAAATTCCCTCAAAATAATAATTCCAGCGCTATTACTATTGATAGGGCTTGCCACAATTGTTTATCCAAAAATTACTGGTGAG
>DRIF01000032.1 GCA_011052825.1 Thermoplasmatales archaeon | reverse complement strand
GTATCTTCTGGAATAACTGCAAGAGAAACACTCACATTTCCAAATTGTGGAGGAAAAGTATCATTTGCTATTATAAATTCATATACTGCTGTTTTATTTGAATTTGAGGATGTATCATTAGCCCATATGAAGTAATGATATGTTCCAATCATTGAATAAGTAGCATTATAATAATAGCTTCCACCATTCATTGAAAAATTGTGATAACTGTTATCTGGATATGTTATATTTACTTTAACAACATTTACTGCAACATTATCTGTTACAATGCATGTTATGTTAACATATCCACCAACTTCTTGAGGACTTGGATTTATAGAAACGTTTTTTATTTGAGGTTTATCGTTGTCAATAACTGTGATATTTTTTATGCCTGTATCGTTCCAATTATTAGATGGATCGACAGCTGAAAGTATATAATGTAGTATTTCCGATGCTTCATCAACCGAAATAACATGTTTCCAATAATTGCCGATATAACTCATACTTATATTTATATGATTTTCAGAGTCATACCAGTATTCCACATAAACATTTGCTACTGCAACATTATCAGTAACTGTTGCATTGAATATGAACGTATCTCCTGTTGTTGCGTATAGTAGAGTATCATCAGTTATTTTTGGAGGAAATAAATCTACAATATAGAATGTTCCATTATCAGAAATTGAGATTAATTCAATTCCCTGTGAATTTTCCGGATGAATTGAAGTGAAATTCAATGGTGAAGTATCTCCTAACTTTCCAATTGCCTTAAATGTTATATTCAAAAGTGTCACATTACCATTCAATGACATGTTTGTCTGCGTTGCATTTATAGTTATTTTCCCAGTTATATTATCTATAGTAAAATTTATTAAATCAAAATCACTTCCATCTGTAGAAATAATCTTCGCAACAGATGGATTAAAAGATAAACTTACATTTGCGCTCATTAAATCTGAAACATCATAAAACATGATTGAGGAAATAACGCTTTCATTTGGATTGCAAAAGCAATCTTCAATGGAGACAACAACTGGCTCATTGATTAAAGCATACGTAATTGAGGTATTGCTCCTCATATTACTATCTGTAACTGTGAGAGTCACTGTATAATTTAGAGCATTTTCATAAATGTGAGTGGTATTCTGTTCGTAACTTACATTTCCATCTCCAAAATTCCATGTATAATTATAAGGGGGCAGTCCCCCAAATACAGAACAATTAAATTGGACAGGAATATTTATTACCCCGTTATATGGACCATTCGTATTCACTGTTAAGGATTCATATACAATAAAACTCTCAGATTTACAATTATTACTTTCATTTGATTCCACTATATCATCCCAGCAATCTGTACATGCGGTAACATTAAAAACAGGAGAGTTAACATACATCCCGCTAAACGAAAAATCATAGGTTAATGTGTCACCAGGACTCAAGTCAATAAAAGGATATATAGACTGTGTGTCTCCGCCAGCAGTTGTTTCTATCCTGCATAATCCATTTGCGTTTGTATCACCAATATTTTTAATCCTAACATGAACAATGACATCATCACCATCATATAAGTGGGAAGGAGAAGTCCATATACTGTCAACTATGATATCTGGATATTTCTCAGTGTATGTAATTTTCAAATCTCCATATATTCCACCTCCATAAATACAAACTCCTTCGTCACTATTACCCTCAGCCCAGTCATGAAAACCAACTGCAAACCAGTCATCTGGAAGCTGATTTTCCATTGCTATTTCTGCATTTATCCCCAAATCATAATACGGAGTCCATTCATCTCCAGCATTAATCAATTCATAACTCATGTAGCATACACCATCATTTGCATCATTGAACAATATGTTGCTGTTGCCATCTGGGGCAGAACCAGAACTGGTGTAGTAATCAGATGGTTTGTTACTCATTTCAAATATTTCGAGATGACATTGATAGTTATCCCAATTATCAACTCCAAAAGGATCTGTGAGTTGAGAGGTGACATAAATTCGCAATTCCACCTTGGTAATATTAGAATTATCTGGGGTGCTTGAAGTGTCCCACTGGGCAAATCCTCTGTATGTTTCATCCTGTCCATCATCATCCCAGCCTATGCCAATATAGTAAAGATTCCCATCATAAATTGAGTTGAAAATATAATTATAAGGAGGTTTTCCATCACCTTGTTTATCATAGGCAAATCCATAATAGATGGAATCTTCATAGGAAGAAAAATCCAAAGTTTCAATTTCATTTATGGATATATCATGCCATCTTCCATATTCGTCTTTATAGGAAGTGGGAATAAGGGATAATATTGCAGTAATTGAACCATCTTCATTCTTAAAATGTCTTGAGAAGGGCGTTCTTTTCTCAATTAGTTCTGTACCTAGTTTTTCCTTGCCTAATTCTATTGTATAATCCCCAAAATCTCCAATAGCAGAGATATTGTTCACAAAATAATTATTTGTAAGTTTATACTGAGAAATTTTATTTACATTTTCAACATAAGATTTTGAGATAGAAGATGATTCAAAATTAAAACTTTTTAATGCAAAGAAGGCAATAATAAAACATATGAATGAGATTTTTTTGAACAATCTAATCATTTTCATCTTTCCATCCCCATAAATTGCTAACATTTTGCTATCAATATTATGGAAATTGCATATATAAAATTTTCTAGATAGTGGTTTTCCACAAAAAGGATGATGTCTCTTATCCAAAATTTTATTAGATGCAATCTGTTTCATCTGAGCTTCAGAGCTATGCCAGCTTTCACGTCTCTGGTTTCATCTTCTCTCACAAAATTATAAATTATTCTTCTCAGGTTAAGAAAAGCATTTATTGATTCGTGATTTAAGCCACACATTAATTTATATCTTTGTTTTACATCTTCATTATACCTTTGGATTGATTGTTATTATGTTTCAACCCATATTTTTTGCATTCTATTGGAACAATATGATTAATCTGCAAACTTTTGAAAAATATTTATTGAAAGCGTTTCTATAATACTCTCTTCTAAATCTTTAAAGAATTTTCTCCTATGTGAATCCTCCGCTCAATATTAATTGCTAATCATCTTATATTTTTTGCGTTCTCCTATCCGAGGTTTACCCCTCTTTATGGCTTTCGTTTAGCATTCTCAATCTAAAAGTCGTGGTTTATCCCACAGAAAATTTTCGAGATTTGACTGGAAATGGTTTGAATTCTTCCTTATTTATCAACATTTGATATATTACACGAAGCATTTTACTTGCCGTTGCAACAACTGCAATTTTCTTTCCTCTTCTTGCCGCAATTCTTTTATAAAATCTCGTTAAATGAGTATCATATTTTATATGAATATGAACACATTGAATCAATATCCATCGAAGCCATTTATTGCCCTACTTTATTATATGCCCATGATATGTTTTATTTCCAGATTGATAAGTTGATGGAACTAAGCCCGCATATGCACATAGCTTGTGCGAATCAGGAAATCTCTTTACATCTCCAATCTCCGCCAGTATAAACATTGCCGAATAGTAATTTATACCAGGTATTGTCATCAATAACATAGCATCCTCGTTTTCTTTTGCCTTTTCTTTTATTTCAAGTGATATTTCCTTTATTTTTTCATTCAGCAATTCCATTACATCAAGGTATCTATTAACGCTTTTTATTTCTAGACCTCTTAGCCATTCTATGCCTTTTTTGGTAAATATATTTCCTTTCGTTTTTATCCATCTTTTTGCAAGTTCAGCATGTATTTTATTCTTTAATCTTGTTCTAAACCTTACCATATAGGCTCTATGCCTTGCCATATCTCTTATTTTTCTTATTTCCTTACTTGGAATATATGAAGATGGCAAGAGATCACTCCTCAATAGGTCAGCCAATATTTTTGCATCTATTTTATCGCTTTTAATTTTTGCTTCTGCTATAGCCCTCGTCTTTAAAGGATGTGCCACTTTTGTTTCATACCCATTCTCTTCCAGAAAATCATATATGGGTGTAGCAAATCCTGTTGATTCAATTGCCACAATTGCTTTTTCCATATTCTTTAAAAACTTATGAAATTCCTCAGGCTCATTCTCAAATTTTTCTTTCTTTATCAGTTCCCCATTTTCATTCATCACTATTCCATATACTTTCTCCTTATGCAAATCTATTCCAACATACAGCATGTTCATCACCCTCATTTTATGGCTTGAGGGCTTATACGCCCTTCTCCTGCGGAGGGTTCACATGCTATCTAAAATATGCTGCATCAGTTGAAGCCAATTCTGAGCATCCAATTGCAAAGGGAATTGTGTCTTCATCTAAGGAAATTTTTAAAGTAGAAGAATTTAGGTCTATTCCAGGGAAAGGAGCAGAGGGAAAAGTGGATGGAAAAGAGGTTAAGGTTGTAAGCCCTGGTTATCTGAGGGAAAATAATATTACAGTTGATGATGAAAGAATTGATGAGCTTTCATCACAAGGAAAGACAGTCGTATTTGTTATAATTGATGGGGAGCTAAAAGGTGCGATTGCTCTTGCAGATATAATAAGACCTGAGTCCAAAAAAGCAATTTCAATGCTCAAGAAGATGGGTATTCATTGCATGATGCTGACAGGAGACAATAAACAAGTAGCCAAATGGGTGGCAGAAGAAATAGGGCTTGATGAATATTTTGCGGAAGTTTTACCTCATGAAAAGGCAGATAAAATAAAAGAGGTTCAATCTCGTGGGTTAATTGTTGCCATGACAGGAGATGGTGTAAATGATGCTCCTGCTCTTGCACAGGCAGATATTGGCATTGCCATTGGTGCTGGCACTGATGTTGCTGTAGAGACAGCAGATATCATTCTTGTAAGAAGCAATCCTATGGATGCGGTGGCAATAATTGGTCTTGCACGTGCCACATACAAAAAAATGATACAAAATCTTGCATGGGCAACAGGTTACAATGCTTTTGCCATCCCTCTTGCAGCTGGAGTGCTTTATAACCATGGTATACTCCTTTCTCCTGCAATAGGAGCGATACTTATGTCTCTAAGCACGGTGATTGTGGCAATTAATGCAAAGTTTTTAGGAACAAAATAATCATGCAAATTTTTCGTACGTGTTGCAAATCTATAGCACACTCACATAATTTTGTTGAATTTTCATCTCTATTTTAAAAATTTTGTATCTCGAGGGTTTGCCGCATAAACGAAAAATTTCGAATAAAATATATGTGGAATGGCATTAGTTTTTTGGTGAGAAAATAGCGGAGGTTACAAAAGCAGAAATAAAGAAAACAATAGCGGTGGCAGTTGGAGGGGCATTTGGCTTCATAATTGCTCTGTTGTGGAAGGATGTCATCATAGGAATAATGAAACTCTCTGGACTATGGGCGGAAGGAGGTTACACTTCATGGACAGATGCAGCAATAGGAATTGTTGTAGTTGTTGTAATAACAATAATTTGTGTTTTCGGAATACTCTATATTTCAAAGTGGGGAGGAATAAAAGAAGAATAAATCTTTTTTCCTCTTTTTTTAGTTTATAACCCGAGTTTGCCAGAGATAATGTAAAATATCAATGTTGGGCAGAGAAGAAGCGAGTAAAACTTAATGCCACAATCACGTCTACTGTTGGAATAAAGATGTTTTCATATTCCCTTTCATAGGGTATATTCTTTTGTAAACCATGAAAATATTTCGCTTTGTTGTTTCACCAAGCAGCATGTTGAAATTGAGAAATGCAAAGATAAAGTGAAAATATCCCAACAGAGTAGGCAGCAGACCTATAGAACCATATGAAGAATTTTCACTTTACATTATCCGATGAAAACTCGACAAAGCTAAAAGCATCGTAGAACCACAAAATTAGTTTATTAAATGCTTTAAAATATATTCATGAACTTTATCATTTATTGCAATAAGCGACATATGGTCTTCTTCTCCAATTGGCCATGCCTTCCCTTCCAGAATATAAAGAGGTTTTCCATTTAAATAAGGACTCTCAGTCGGGCATAAACCATCTGAATAATGGGGTATTCCATCTCCATCAAAATCAACTGGATAATCCCCTATTATAATTCCTATGTCTCCTCCCACACCATAATAATCAATTAAATCACTTCCATTATAACCCATTGCTTCAAGAAACGGAGAATTATATATCATATCTGGAATTGGTCCAACCCACCATGGAAAATATGCATATTTTATTATACTCCTCAAAAAACTTTCATTTATATTTGGAGGAACTCCATGGCATGGGGTGCCAACAGCAATTAAGTCATCAATCTGAAATGCTCCGATGGTTATATCGGCGTCTCCATCCCCATACCATGGATATCCTGTTCCATTCCAGTTTTTGTTCCAGTAGTCAACATCTTCCATATAATGCTCTCCAATAAATCTTGCCACCAGTCCTCCCATGCTGTGGGCAACAATATCAATTGTTTGATTTGGAGGATATCCATTTAAAATCAATGCCTCTTTTATTTTCTCGCAAACCTTCCATGCTATCCAGGGAATATGATGTTCAAACCAATCTGGTTCATAAACAAGCCACTGTATTCCTTTTTTGGTGACATCAAAATCAAGAACCTTATAACCATTTTTAACCAGTTTTTGAGTTAAATTCCACCATGTATAGTTGAGCAATACATCAGTCATTCCACCACTCCATCCATGTATTAGAACCACAGGAAAATCGCCTGGTTTTTCTGGAATAATGGTGATATTCATTTCAGAAGAACATTCTTCAAAATCATCAATCCCAGATAAATTTCTTTCAAATCCTGCGACTATTTTAACAGAAATATTTTTTTCAGCATTTGAATAAAAAAATGGTAAATTTGATATACCAAGTTCATCTGTTTTTGTTTTCTTTTTCATGAAGAGTGTATCATTTATATAAAATTTCCATAATATGCTTTTATCCACCATTGGCTCCCATTTTTCATTTTTTGAAAATAAATATGCTTTCAAGAAAATAGTTTCTCCTGCAATCATTTTCTTTCTCCCGCTCTCTATTTTAATTTTTGTTTCGTGAAGGAGAGGATAAACTATTGCAGTTGTTTCTGCAGAATAAATTTTACCATCTATTTTTGAAGTTGCAATTATCCTCACCTTATGTTCCATTTCATTAACATCATCTGGAGCAAAATATATTGCATAGGCAATTCCATTTTCATCTGTTGATGAATCATTTTTAAAAACCAGTTTTCCAGTATTACCAGTGCTTTCAACGCTCCAGTTTATTTTTGAAGAAAATGGAATGGAATTGATTTTAAGCTCCAGTTTTATTTCCTTCTCATCTCCCTCCTGAATATAAAATTTTGAGGGAAATATTGTCATATCAACCTTTATCTCTTCCTTCTTTTTTTCAGTGAATCCATGAAATGACATCACGAGCAGGAAAAGAATTATTATAACAATTAAGCCACCAAAAATTGTTTTTTTATTCATTTTTCAATGTCTCCTGAAAACGAAGTTTCTCTCCTTCTATTTTAACTGGATATTCTCCAGTTACACAACCCAAACACAAATTTTCTCTTTTCATCCCTATTGCTTTCACCATTCCTTCAATTGAAATATAGCCGAGAGAATCTGCATTGATTTTTTTTCTTATCTCCTCCACTTCCCTGCTTGAGGCAATTAACTGTTCTCTTGTTGTCATATCTATTCCAAAATAACATGGAGCTATAATTGGAGGAGATGCAATTCTAACATGAACTTCTTTAGCCCCGTGAAGGCGAAGGAGATTAACAATTTTTTTCATGGTGGTTCCTCTCACTATAGAATCGTCAACAATAACTATTCTTTTGCCATTAACTATGGTTTTAATTGGATTTAACTTCATTTGAACAAGTTTCTCTCTTATTCTTTGAGTTGGCTGTATGAATGTTCTTGCTATATAGCGATTTTTCATTAATCCCTCAACCAATGGGATGCCTGACGCCTTTGAATATCCAAATGCATGTGCCCTGCCTGAATCTGGAATTGGAATGACATAATCTGCTTTTGCTGGATGTTCCTCAGCAAGAATTTCTCCAAGTTTCTCTCTCGCCTTGTATACATCTATGCCATCAATAAATGAATCTGCTCTTGCAAAATAAACAAATTCAAAGAAGCAGTGTGCTTTATGCTTTTTTTCAATCAAATTATAACTTTTATACCCTTCCGGAGTTATCTCAACCATCTCTCCAGGTTTTACATCTCTTACTATTTTTCCTCCAAGAGAATCTATTGCAACAGATTCTGATGAAATTATATAGCCATTTTCAATTTCTCCTATGCACAATGGTTTTATGCCCAGCGGATCTCTCAAACCAAAAACCCTTTCATTGAGCATAAAGGTAAAGGAATAAGAACCTTGTAGTTTTTTCATTAAAAGTTTTATTGCTTTCTCAATTACCTTTTCCTTCAAAAAATCTGCAATTAGGTAAATAACCGCTTCTTCCTCACTCCCATAAAAAAAGTTATGACCCTTCTCCATCAATTCTTCCTTTATTTTATCTAAATTTGTTATTATGCCATTATGGGCTATTGCAATTTCTCCAGCGGAAGTATGGAGTAAGGTTGGCTGAGCATTTTCAGGAGATGATATTTTTACAGAATAATATGTATGCCCTATCCCACAATTTCCTTTTATATCTTCAATATTTATTTTCCTGAAAGCTTCTTCAACAAGACCAAGTCCCTTATAATTTTTTATTTTTTTGTCTTTACCATCATAAACAGCTATGCCTGCTGCTTCCTGCCCTCTGTGCTGAAGGGCTATTAAAGCAATATATAAACTATCAGCTACATTATCACGAGAAGCTATTGCTACAATTCCACAATTTTCATTCATTTTTTCCAGCTGTAACTGCGGATTCTTTTTGATCTGCCGAACCCGCAGGCTGAACAGTATCTTTTTCTTGCGTTATAGGAATGCCTCCCACATCTCCTGCAAACAATGTGAGTTTTTTTTCCTCCACTTTTTGAGGGTGTTCCTTTGCTCATTTTATCACGGCAATATATACACTATATTATCTCCTCTTACAATAACCTTTTCAAGCTCTCTTTTCTTTTCGCCTTCGACAATCTCTTCTGCATTTCTTAATATTAAATTTAGATGAGGATGGTCATAACCTTCAAGAACTCCTCTATACTCTCTCCCTCCTCTCAACTCAACCAGTATCCTTTTCTCCAAGCTTGAATGGATTACCTCTAAAGGTTTCATTGGTAGTGTATTGGAATGCATTATTAAAGCTTTTGTTTTGAAGTCGGGAAAGAGAGATTAGAATAATTTTGAATGGTTCAACAAAAAATTGCAGATAGCATCTGTGGCATCAAAATTAAAATAGCGATAATTTTTTCCTGGCCACCAGTGTTCTCCATATATCAATGAATATAAAACAACTTCACTGTTATTTTTCCCGCCTGTATATCTATCCACTTTTATTGTTTCATTATATATGAAGTTTGTCTCTGGCAGATATTCCTAACATTTCGTGATATTTTTAAACCCCTTTTCATTTTCTTTTTGGGATGGGAATGAAATGCCCATATTGTGGTGGAGAAGATATAGTAAAGGCTGGAAAAAGATACAATAAATATGTAGAAAAACAGTTATACAGATGTAATTCTTGTAGGAGAAGGTTTGTCGAAAGAGACGGTTTTGAACATATGAGCTATCCAAAAGAAATTATCCTTAAAACCCTTCATTTATAT
>DRIF01000031.1 GCA_011052825.1 Thermoplasmatales archaeon | reverse complement strand
CCAGTTTGCTTTGGCTTAAATTCTATGCTTGCCAGCTTTCCAGCTGTTGTTACTGGATTTGTCAAAACATTGGCAAGTATGAATACATTTCCTGTTACATTGTCTATAGAGTATGTAAATGAAGGGAATAACCCTCCATCTGTTACGCCCACTACTTCAAAATAAGTTGGGTTGAAAGTGACATTGCAATTCAAAACATATATCTCATTTCCATATGGTCCAACATTCACATCCATCATCTTTGTCCAGTTTCCTATTAAGGCATATGAAGGTGATATCTCCAAATTAACTGGATAATTTCTTATTTCAACAGTGGCGTTATGAGTGGGGACATAACTGAGATTTATAGCTGCACTCCCCCACACTATATCTATGTTTGCTATGCCCAGTTTATCTTTTGCCTTAAAAGTAATTGTTGCAAAAATTCCTCCTGGAACAGGCGTAACTGACCAGCCCATTATCCATGTTATTTTGCCTGCATTATTATCTATTGTTCCAGACATGCTTAAGTTATTAAACATGTCTCCATTTTCAACACTCAACGCTTCAATCAAAGATGCATTGAAACTGATGTCACATTGAGCAACATTTACATCGCTTGCATTAACAACAATGTCAACAGTAAATGTTTCATTGACAAAAACATACTGCTGTTCTGGCGATATGCTCATCTCTGGTGTTCCATTTCCTGCATGAGTAAACGGAATAGCCAAAGAGAATAAAAGAATAAGAGATAGAGGAAAGATTATTTCTTTCCTGATGCTTTTTTTCATTTTCATTGTTTTCACCTCGTTTAACCAGTCCATTTTAGAATTAACTTATAGATGTCTCCTGCATCTATCTTTCCACTGTTATCCAAATCATAAATCTGCACACTGCTCCAGTCTGGACTGCTTGGCGTCTTGCCCCAGTTAACTATTATGTTGTACAAATCTATTGCATTCACTCTTCCATCTCCATTGAAATCTTCTGGTATTGGTGGCACATAACAGCTTGCTTCTGTTGTTGGAGTTGTGGATTTTGCATTTCCAAGATAATCTTCTGCATATGCATAGAATTCATAATAGCCAGGTTTGTAATATGTTGGATATGGTGCATATTCAAACTGCCATGTATGGCTATTGCCATTATAACTTCCATATTCCTGCCATGATGTCCATGCAACTCCATCTTCACTGTATCTGTAATACAACTTTATGAGTTTGGTTCCAACCAGATTGTCATTTGCATTTATGGTAACGTTGAATGGCATTGTGTCATTTCCTTCTATTATTATGTTAGTTGACGGTGCAGAATCATCTATGACAAACTTCTGCTTTATCTGCCCTTCAGATGAATCATTGCTGGAATGTCCTAACATATCTGTTGCAAATACAAACAAATGATACACTGCACCTTCTGTCAATCCATAATCACTTGGTAAGAATGAATAATGTGCTTCCTTGTCTCCATTATAGCTGGATGTATGATGCCATGTTACTCCATCAAAGCTCCAGAATATTTTATCTATGCCTGTGAAGTTTTCATCTGGATTGTCTGTTGCATTTATGTATATACGTGTATCACTCCTGATTGCATGTCCTATTTCCTCTCCAAAGTTCCATTCTATACATGGCTGTCCATATTCTTTTGTAACATTTGGTGGTTGCGTATCATATTCAACATAACACCATGCATCATATGTTCCATACACAAATGGTGGTTGTTCTTCATTGCACACACAATCATATGCTATTGATTTGAAGCGATAGTATCCATATCCATCTGGTGCATCAAATGAGAATGTGAAATCAGGCACATCATGTCTGTCTTCAAATGGAACATTGTATGTTGTATACAACTGCCAGTCACCAAGTGTTGCATTTGTTATTCCGTGTCTATAATATACATCAACCTTGCATACTCCTACACCATATTCTCCCATCACTAAAGGCCCATGATCTTCTATGTCAACAACCGTAATGTTGAATGGAACTTCCTCTCTCCTCCACGGAGTTATATTTTCAACTTTCGAAGTTGGTGGAGTATTATCCAACAATACATGCTGTTTTGTTAAATTGTAATCTTCTGAATGCTCAACATTATCAACAGCCCAGTGGAATATTCTGTATTTGCCATCACCATCATCTGGAGGTATGTAGAATACACCACTGCTACCATTCACACATTCATGAGTAAATGGAATCTTGTCAACTCTCTTATATCTTATGCAAACCTTCTTCACTCCGCTATCCCATATCTCATCATCTGTCGCATTTATATATATTGGAGTTGATGATGAAATCCAGTGAACAATTTCTCCATACAAAACATCTTCAACATTGCATGCTCCAAATTCCTTTGTTGAATCTGGAGGTGTGCAGTCAATTATAACATCTCTGTCATCTTCTTCCTCATAGAATGGGTTATAGTCAACACTGCGCCAGTGTATCTCATATTTACCACAGTCAGTGTCATATGTTCCATCCAAAAGATATGGTTTCATTATCTCTGAAAGGTTTATTCTGATGCTTATTGAACGATTGCTTGTTCCATCGTTGAATATGAATATATCTATTCCAGGTGGTGCTGGATCATTTGTGCTTCTCCATGGTATTAATACATCCCATCCTGGTTTGCTATAATTATACTTCCATATTGTGTATAAGGTATAGTTAACTCCAGTTGTACAGAAAGGCGAGTTTGGCATGTCTGTTGCATTGAGCCATATAATTGTTGTATTTCTTATATAATGTGCCTCTGGATCTGGACTGTAATGGATGCCTTGGAATTCCATAATTGTTTCTGGTGGCTCATCATCTACGCCAACACTCCAGTGATTGACACCTTCAGTATTACACAATCCGTCTTTGCTGAAGTAGTAGAGTGTATGATTGCATCCCTCAGTAAAGTTAAACTTGCCTGTGTAAAGAAGCCAGTGATATGGAGCTATCTCACTTTCGTGAGATGAAACCTTAATAGTGCTTCCATTTATTGCTCCAGGCGTTGTTTCATCTGGATAATAATGCCATGTTCCATTTTCATCCTGCCACTTCCATCTATAGTATGTATCTGTGAATGGATATATGCATGGCATTCTTCCGCTGTTATTCACTATAAGTTCAATTTCATCCTGTATGCATATTACTCCAGTTGGGCGCCAGCCATATGTGATTACATTAT
>DRIF01000030.1 GCA_011052825.1 Thermoplasmatales archaeon | reverse complement strand
TTCATACCCATTCTCCTCCAGAAAATCATATATGGGTGTAGCAAATCCTGTTGATTCAATTGCCACAATTGCTTTTTCCATATTCTTTAAAAACTTATGAAATTCCTCGGGCTCGTTCTCAAATTTTTCTTTCTTTATCAGTTCCCCATTTTCATTCATCACTATTCCATATACTTTCTCCTTATGCAAATCTATTCCAACATACAGCATGTTCATCACCCTCATTTTATGGCTTGAGGGCTTATACGCCCTTCTCCTGCGGAGGGTTCACATGCTATCTAAAATATATTTGTTCTTTGTTTAAAGGAAAAATTTTCATTATTCTTGATAATCTTTCATCTCATAAAACAAAGAAAGTAAAAGAATGGTGTGAAAAGAATGATACTGAACTCGTTTTTACGCCCACTAATGCCTCATGGTTGAATAGAATAGAATGCCATTTAACAGCATTAAAGAAATTTACAATCAGAAATTCAAATTACAAAGATTTTAAAGAAATGGGAAGCGCTATAAGAAAATACATCAGATGGAGAAATAAAAATTATGAGAAATATGAAATCAAGAAAATCGAAAATAAACATAACTTTTTATAAAGGAGCAATAGTATGACAAACTGGAGAAAGCATTATAGTTTACCACCTAAAGCCCACAGTCAAAAGTATCCTCCATAAAGCTTTTATAATAGTCAAAATTTTTTACCAATATTGGTATATAAACCTTGCGTATTTAGGTTTAGGTTTGAAGGGAGGCAAAAAATGGTAAAAAAAATAAAAAAAGGAAATGAGGGGAAAAAAGGAGAAAATAATAGGAAAAATAGTCTAGGTGTACAGATGCTCTTGGTGATATTTATAGCAACTCAACGAAGCAAAACGGAGATGATAAAATGAAAGGAAAAAACATGAACGGAACTATGAATGAAATGATGAACAGGGCGGGGGTGGCGTGTGTGGTAGCTCTGTTCTTCGGGACGATGCTGCTGGCGATAGTGCCGATGGAGAGGGTGAGAGGAGATGACGGGGTAGGCGGAGGCGGAACGAGTATCGGATGGACGGAACATACCCTGACTTCGCAAATTAATGGACCTAATGGGCTTTCTATCGCTGATATTGATGGAGATGGCCGGTTAGATGTAGTGGCTGCTTCTCGCTATGACGCATACGTGTACTGGTTTAAGGCTCCTGAAGACCAGAGCCAGAGTTGGCAACGGTATACAATAGATACAAATTTTAGATTTACAGAAGTGTTAGATACTGCCGACATTGACGATGATGGAGATATAGACATTGTAGGAGCAGCAGAATCTGAGGATGGTTTGGTTTGGTTTCAAGCACCAAGTGACCCGACTATCTCATGGAGCAAACATACCATTGATAATGATTTAATGGATGAAGCCAATGGAATTGGATTCGCTGATTTAAATAAAGATGGTAACCTCGATATTATCTCAACAGATGAGGACAATGGCGATGTAATGTGGTTTGAAGCACCAGATGATCCAACAACCACCTGGACTCGCCATGATATTACGAATAACCTTGCTGGTGCCTTTTGGGTATATATTGCTGATATTGATGGAGACGGTAACCTTGATGTAGTTGCCACGGGAAGATGGAGTAAAAAGGTAAATTGGTATGAGTCCCCTGATGATCCGACTGGAATATGGATTGAGCACAACATCGGTTCCAATCTAGGTTGCCCTCAAGGAGTTGTAGTAGTAGATTTCGATAAAGATGGTGACCTAGATGTGGTTTACACTGATAATGAAGGCTACGTTGCATGGTTCGAAGCTCCTGATGACCCGACCGAGAGTTGGACGTTGTACATTATTGATAATGAGATAGATGGAGCATTGGGATTAGGCGTAGCAGATATTGATTTCGACGATAATTTGGATGTGGTGGTTGCTGGTCGTGATTCTAACAAGGTGAGATGGTATAATTTCGACACAGACCCTAAAGGTTCTTGGAATGTCCATGATGTAGACACTAACTTAGGTTACCCACTTCATCTTGAGATTGCTGATATTGACAGGGATAACGATCTGGATATCGTAGTTCTTGACCACTCAAATGATAAAATCATTTGGTATGAAAACGATTTTTATGATGAAGATGGTCTTGTTGCTTGTTGGCATTTTGATGAGGGAAGTGGAAGCATAGTTTATGACTCATCTGGAAACAATAATCATGGAACAATACATGGTGCAAGTTGGACAACTGGTGTATCAAGAAATGCATTAAGTTTTGATGGAGTAAATGATTATGTTGAAATACCACATGATGATGTCTTGGAATTTGAAACAGAGGGAACATACATGCTATGGTTCAAACCAGCTATTCAACTAACACCGCAAAGTCCTCGCATGGATCTTCTTCACAAGAGTGGTGAATATGGTTTCATATTCAATCATCATTCTGATATGCCGGGGATAGATGGCGGCTTTCATCCATATCGCGTACAGAGTTCCACAAAATATTTTAGTGCTGAATGGTATCACGTAACAGCAACTTTCAATGGCCAATGCGTCAGGATATACGTTAATGGAGTTCTCGAAGATTCAAATCAAGCTGGTGGAACCCTTTCGCACCCCAAGGAGAATATTTGCATAGGTTGCAGACCATATAGCTATGTGTATTTTTTTCATGGCATCATTGATGAAATTCGCATTTACAATCGTGCTCTAACTGCAAGTGAGATACAAGCACATTATAACGAATATAAACCGACAGCAAACAATCCTCCAAGTATTGACATTACCTTTCCATCCGATGGTGCCACTGTATCTGGTGTTATCACAATCACTGGAACAGCATCAGATAGCGATGGAACTGTTCAGAGTGTCCAGGTAAAAATTGATTCAGGATCATGGTATGCTGCAAGCGGTACAACATCATGGAGCTATAGTTGGGATACGACTACAGTAAGTAATGGTGCTCATACAATTTACGCAAAGAGTTATGATGGCGAGCTTTATTCCAGTATTAAGTCAGTGACTATAACCGTAGATAATCCGTCTCAATATTTTGAATTTAAATGTGAAATGCCAACTCCGAGAAGCCATCTTACTTCTGCAACGCTAAATGGAAAAATATATGCCATCAGTGGTTTTGATAACACCTTACCTTATGGAAAAAATTCAAGACTTAAAATTGTTGAGATGTATGATCCAGTTACTGATTCGTGGGTAAGAAAAGCAGATACTTTGCACGGCGCTGATTGGTCTGGTGCTGTTACTGTAAATGGAAAAATATACCACATGGGTGGAGGACACAATTTCTGGTATTTCAGTAATAACAATGAATATAACCCTGATACAGATACATGGGCTGCAAAAGCACCGTTGCCGGTTGCTATAACAAATGATGAATTAGTTGTTTCAAATAACGAGAAAATATTTGTAATAGGTGGATATTATTATAGTGGAGGAGACCATTGGTTATCTACGATATATATTTATGATCCAGAGTTGGATTCCTGGTCTCAGGGAACAAATATGCACTCTTCTGGAGGATATTCAATAGCGACTGTTCTAGATAATAAAATATATGTCTTGACATCTAGCTACTTTGAGGTGTATGACATCGCAACAGATACTTGGGCAATAAAAAATTATCCTCCTTTCGAGTATGGAGCGGGTACAGATAAACTTACAACAGTCGAAGGAAGGATTTATGATATCGATGCCTGGAATAATGAGGTGTATTTATATAACCCTGATATAGATACTTGGGCACAATTGGACGTTGACATTCCCGTAAAAACATCGGCATACACAGTAGCAGTATTGGATGACAGTATCTACATAATTGGAGGACAAGATGGCAGCAATCATTTTTATTCATATAATGTGAAGTTTAAACCTCTAACAGGAAATCAACCACCAACAGTTGACATTACATATCCATCTAACGATGCAACAGTTTCTGGAACTGTTGTAATCACAGGAACAGCAAGTGATAATGATGGAACTGTGCAAAATGTGCAAATAAAAATTGATAGCGGTTCTTGGCATACCGCAAGCGGGACAACATCATGGAGCTATAGTTGGGATACGACTACAGTAAGTAATGGTGCTCATACAATTTCTGTGAGGAGTTATGATGGAGAACTATATTCTACCGTTGATTTTATATCTGCTACAACGAATAATCCAGCTCCACAGAAACCTGATCTCTACTTAAATGATTATGACATATCTTTTTCAGATCAGAATCCATCTGTTGGAGACGATATTAGCATATACGCTATCATCCATAATTGGGGGAAAATGGATGCTACAGCGACAGTAGAATTCTATGATGGAAATCCAGAAACAACAGGGAATCCATCAGAATTGCTCATTAGCTCGGATAGCATATCGGTTATCTCTGGTGGAACTGATATAGCATTTGTTGAATGGACAGCTGAGCAGAATGGAAGCCATCAAATATATGTAGTGATAACGAACTCCCAGCCTGAGGAAACAACAGAGGAAAACAACATCGCATACAACACCATAACAGTAGGAGGTGTAGAACAACCCACGTTGGTGATAACGCTTGGCGTGTCCAATATTGCACCATTTGAGGAGGGTAAAGAAAGAACGATTCCCGTAACAATATACTGTTACCTCATGCCAGTGAGCAATGTTCGTCTATTAATATTGGAAGATGAAAATCTCACGATCACATCGATGACACCATCCATCGATCTGAATCCTGGCGATAAAAAAGATTATCTAATCAAAATCAAAGTACCAAAACTAGACGAAAATGTCACATTAGGAAGTAAAACAATATTAGTGCAAGCAGTCGGAGACGATGGAATAATGAGCAATGCAGAACAGATAGATATCTTGATCCATAAACCAGAAGGAGGAATACCTGGATTTACTGCTGCGTTGGCAATTGCATCTGCTGGAATAGGAGCTCTGATGGCGTTTTTTCGTCGTCGCCACTGAAACAGGAAAATACAAGCTATTTACCCTTCTATCCCTCTGCATCCCTTTATTTACCCGCATTGAGAAGGATGAAGCCCTCGACCATTTCGTAAGGGGGAGAATTTATGGGTATATCGAAACAAATCCAGGCACGCATTACAACGAAATATTGAAAAAATTAGGAGTGAAAAATGGAACGTTATCGTATCATCTCAGTGTGTTGGAGAAGACAGAAATGATAAAATCAAGAAGAGAGGGATTAAGGTATCGCGCTTTCTATCCCACTGGTATAAAGTTTCCTGAAAAAGAAAGGTACAGGCTGACTGAGTTACAGATATCCATATTAAAAGTTATTAAAGAGAATGAAGGCATAACTCAGAAAGAGATAGCATCGAAACTGGAAGAAAAGAAACAAACAATAAATTACAATATCAAGATTCTACGGCAAGCTGATAAAATCAGAGTGAGAAAGAAAGGAAGAGAAACACATTGTTATATTGCAGAAGAAAATAAGACAGAGAAAAAAGCGGAATGAAGATTAGAATAGAACAATAAAATTGATAGAGTGTTTTTATCTCTACTTGGTGCTTTAAAGCCGTTAGAAAGCCCGGAGAAAGGATTAATAAAACTTCCTTACTACCATATACTCTCCCATACTCTCACCAATATAGTTCAAAAAAGACAAAAATAATGCATACAGCGATATAACCCTTTCGTTGAGGCTCTTTGTAATTAACGAGGGATAAAAATAGCAAATTTTTTCTTTTTATTTCCAAGTTTTTTATCAGTAACAACTTTTCGTAAAAGAATTTAAAAGCAAAGTAAACGCCCGCATGTATTTCCCTTTTCTGTATGAATATTTTCTTAGTTTTAATTCTTCAGAGGCGTAAGATTTTTAAGATTCGAATGCATAGAAAGTAATGAAATTTCCTTGAGGCATTCATTTGCAAACAACAGAGATTTATACTCACGTGAGTACCAAGAATCTGAGTAAGATAAGAAGTCCGCTAGATATGATGGTTAAAGGTGAAAAAGATGGATGAGTTCGTATATACTGCCAAAATTAAAGATAGCATAACTTCGTATATCCTTCCAAAACTGAACAAAAAGCGAACTTCGTATATACTAAGTTATATGACATTCCGTCCCTTCGCCGTATCAGAAAATATAAAAATATGGGAATAATTGTATGGAGGTTAAAAATGGCAACAATAAAAGATATACTCAAATCAAAGAAAAAGCCAAAGGAAATTGTTGAACTTTTGGCTGAAAAATTAAAAAGTGATGATAAAGCAATTAACGAACTTATACAGTGCTTTAGAGATGGAACTACTGCTGAAAAAGGTAACTGCATGGAAGCGATAGAATATGTTACCAAAGAAAGTCCAGAATTTGCCGGAGATTGCCTTGATTTCGTTATCGAGCATATCAATGATAAAGCTCCGAGGGTGAAATGGGAAGCTTGCAGGGTAATAGGCAATGTTGCCCAAAAATTTCCAAATAAAGTTAAAGAAGCCATCCCAAAGCTTTTAGAAAACACAAAAGATAAAGGAACAGTTGTAAGATGGAGTGCCGCTTTTGCTTTGACCGAGATTGCAAAAAGTAACTCGGAAATGCAAAAAGAACTTGTTCCTGAATTTAAGAAAATACTGGAAAGAGAAAACAACAAGGGAGTGAAAAATATTTACATGAAATATCTTAAAGGTGCAGGACTATGATAGATGATGTTAGGGATATAATTGAAAGAGGAGTTCATTCTTTAAATGATGCTCTTCCTGAAATAAGGAAACTTGCATCCAGTGATGATTGGAGAAAACGGGAAGATGCAGCTACTGCACCGGTAGAGATCAGCAAAAAGAGGGAAGATGAAGTTGTAGGTGAGATGATAATATGGTCAGAGGAAAAAGACCCCAATATTCGCAGAGTCTCAAGTGAAGGATTGAGGGGTGTAGCGAGAAGGAATCCAGAGAAGATTTTACCAGTAATTGAAAAACTGAAAACTGACGATAGCCTTTATGCCAGAAAGTCTGTTGCTGCTCTTCTTAGAGCGATAAGCAAGAAAAATCCCGAGTTTGTAGTGGATTTATGCAGAAAATGGGCAAAGCTGAAAAATAAAAATACTAACTGGATAATAAGACAGGGTATAAAGAAATTGTCAGAGGAGCAACAGAAAGAATTAAAATCTTTAGTTGGTGGCTGATAATGAAGATAATGAAAGAGATAAAAACTTATGAAAATTTTCCCAAAGGGATAGCTCTTTCATCCAATCTTGTTGCAATATCGATCTACGCCATCGGAACCTGTATCCTGGCGGGATTTGGAATCGTATTGTCTACCCTCTACTTGCTTTATTGTCTTTGGATTGAAATTAGGGTGCTTAAGGGAAGTTGTGTAGACTGTTATTATTATGGTAAAGTTTGTGGGTTTGGTAAAGGCAAGTTATGTTCTTTGTTATTCAAAAAAGGCGAGCCTCAAAAATTCGTTGAGAAGGAAGTCTCTTGGTCTAAAATACTGCCAGATTTTATGGTCTTTATTCTTCCCACTGTTGGTGGAATTATATTTTTAGTAAGAGAATTTAGTTGGCTTATTGTAGCGATGCTAACAATTTTACTCATTCTCTCCTTTGTGGGTAATGCGCTAATAAGGGGTTCAGTTGCCTGTAAATATTGTAAACAAAGAGAAATCGGTTGCCCAGCAGAGAAGCTATTTAAAAAGGAGGGGAAGTGAAAGAAATTTTAAATTTAATGAGGTGATGAAATGGTAGATAATATCCAAGTTAAATCAATACTGAACAAACACAAAAAAAGAGATGATTGGTTTCTTGATGATTATTCGGTAAATCCTTACTCCGGTTGTTCTTTCAATTGTATTTACTGCTACATAAGAGGGAGTAAATATGGAGAAAATATGGCAAAGACTTTATCTGTGAAGATAAACGCCCCAGAACTTCTGGAAAAACAGCTGTCAAGGAGAGCAAAGAGAGGAGAATATGGAATTATTGCATTATCATCTTCAACTGAACCATACATGCCGATTGAAGAAAAACTAAAGTTGACAAGAAAATTGCTTGAGATAATTTTAAAGTACAAATTTCCTGTTGAAGTAGCAACAAAGTCAAAACTTGTTTTAAGGGATTTGGATTTATTAAAAGAGATCGATAAGAATGCAATCCTACCTACAGATTTAAAATCAAACCTGAAACATGGAGTGATTATCTCCTTTTCCATCTCAACTCTGGACGCGAAAGTGGCAAAAATTCTTGAACCGGGAGCTCCTAAACCTATAGAGAGATTGGAAACGATGAAAAAATGTAAAGAGAAGGGATTTTTTACCGGAATATGTTTTATTCCTGTTTTGCCGTTTTTATCAGATTCTGAGGAACAAGTTGAGGAAACGATAAAAACTGTGAAGGAATATGGAGCAGATTTCATTTTTGTTGGTGGCTTAACTTTATTTGGTAAGGGGCCAGCGGATTGTAAGACTCTTTATTATAAATTCTTGGAAAAATATCATCCTGAGCTTGTGCCAAAATATAAGAGTTTATACAGAATCTTTTTTGCACCATCAAAAGAATATCAAAAAGAGCTTGAAGAAAAATCAAGGAGGTTGTGTGAGAGATATGGAATTAGAAATAGGATTATCTAATGGTGGCTTCGGGGCGGAACGCTTCGTCGCTTCGCTCCTCGCCCTCACTTCGTTCGGGTCATATAACAAGCGGGTATGCGGTTCGCACCTTCGGTGCTCACCCAAATTGCCCTATTGGGCAACTTCGCATACCCGCAATACGTTAAGTGAAATTGCCCGAAGCCTTTCAATATGGAGATGAAAAAATGGAAAAGAGAGAGGGAGAAGTAAAAGATTTGGCGGAGAAACTAAAGAAAGGAGAGATTACAATAGAAGAAGTAAAAAAAGAAATGACGAAAAGAGGCCTTCGTGAACAGGAATCTTTGGGCTGGTGTGTCTATCACGCTGCAATTTGGGTGTTATATTTATTATTATGGTTGCCTCTCAATTTCAAGTTCTCCCATCAATTGCCATCGATTACCTTTCCATTGATAATAATCTTTTTTTCACTTGTTCTTGTAGCATTCGCAACATTTTCTGGTATTTGGATGGGGCACCTCCATCGAAAAAAAGGAGGTCTCAAAGGAACTGATGAAACAGTCATATTTTATATAGATGGACCGTATAAAATTATGAGACATCCTGGTGCGTTTTGTCTTATGGCATGGTTGATTTTCGTACCAATCATTCTCAGTGCATATGTTCCGTTTACTCCTCTTTCAATCGCTGCCATTATCATGATGATCGCCCACTTTTATCATATGGTTTACGTAGAAGAGAAGATTAATGTAAGGAAGTGGGGCGATGAGTACAGACAATACATGAAAGAAGTCCCAAGATTTAATTTCATTCTTGGTATATGGAGATTGGTTAAAAGGAAAAGGAAACAGTGATTTCTAAAAAAGGCAAGCTTCGGGCAACTCTTCGCAACCCTTCGGGTTGCTCGGTGCTATCGCACTCACTTAACATTCCTTAGGGCTCTTTTTCTTTTCGTTACATTAATATTCACCTCATTTATATTTTTATCGGCAAGGGCTTAACCCACAAACATTCCTAATGCTAAAGCACAATTTGGCAAGTGGTTGAAGGGCCCCCAATCATGAACGGGAGGTTTACAGCAGAGCTGCATCCTATCTCATCACAGGGGGTGCCCTTGCCTTTGCCCTTTAAGGACTCTAATTGTTTCTATATGTTTCTTCATTTGTGAGCATATACCATATTATAGTAAGCATTTTTCTTGCAACCGCTCTCCTTGCAACCTTGAATCCTTTTCTCTGTTTGATTTTATAATAATATTCCTGGAATCTTGAATCGAGCATCGTTGCTCTTCCAGAACATTCGTATATTATCCATTTCAACCATTTGTTTACAGCATTGTTTCTAACATTCCTTTCTGTATTTCCAGATTGATAAATGCCTGGGCATAATCCTGCATAACTAATGAGTTGCTTTGGAGATTCAAATCTCCTTATATCTCCAATCTCTGCCAATATCATAAGAGATGAGAATTCTCCTATGCCCGGCATTGACATAAGCAAATTCGCTTCTCTCATATTCTTAGCAATTTTTCTTATCCTTCTCATAACTTCCTTTTCTTCTTCCTTCAAACTCCAATAAACATTGATAAGATTATTTATATCTGGATCATCCTCTGCAAGCTTTGACAGTGCTTTTTCATTCCATATCTTACCATATTTTACTCCTTTGCGTAGCAAATATCCTTTTATCTTTGCTTGAATCTCTACTCTCAGCCTCGTTAAATTTGATTTATGCCTTGTAATATCTCTAAGCCTAAGCATTTCTTCATCTGGAATATATACTTCTGGGAGATAATTTGTCCTCAACAAATCTGCAAGTATCCTTGAATCAACCTTATCAGTCTTTTTTCTACAAGCTATATTATGCGTTTTATTTGGATTTGCCAGTTTAACTTTATAACCTAATTCTTTCAATACTTTGTATATTCCTCTCCATATACCACATGCTTCTATTGCAATTTCTATTTCGGCATTTGATATACCAAATAGAAATGCTTTGATGCTTTCCTTGTTGTAAGGAAATGTGTGATGCCTTACAACATTTCCTTCCTTATCCATTATGCAAGCCGTTATGCTTTCCTTATGCACATCCATACCGCAATATTTCATTTTATCACCAAAGTGCTTATATGGCAATAAGCACTTATTTTATGCGAAAAAGAGTCCCACTACCATCAGCGGATAAACGATTCGCCTTCGGCAACTTCGTTTATCCGCCAACCGTTGTGCGCAATTCGCCATACTTTTAAAACATGGTGGTGAAAAAATGAAAATTAACTTACCCACTCCTCCAGAACCAATTCAAACGAAGAAAAGGTTTAAAGAAGAATTAGAAAAAGGATCCAGATTAATGCAAGCTAATATTAAGCAAGGATCATGGATTGCTAGTCCTTTATGGACTCAGTATGGATGGGGAAATATCTTGAAGTCATATGGTTTTTCTTGGCAACATTTTATGGAAGCAGTTAGAGATAATTATTACAGCTTCATTCAATGGATAAATGGAACGAGATCCTGGGATGAGACTATTAAAGATTTAACTGCTATTATTGAGAGAAGAATAAAAGGAGGTATCTAAAAAATGAACGCAAAGGATCATATTGAAGATATTAAAAACAGGTACCTGAATTCGGATAAAGAGTTTGTATTACCTTCGCTCAATAGAAGCATTGACAGAATTGAAAAAGCTTTTCCACGATATGGAAGCTTTCTGATGGAGTTTATCCAGAATGCAGATGATGTAGGTAGTTCCTCCCTCTTAATTGAAATTGAAGATAAGTTAGTTAATATATTCAACGATGGCCGTGTATTCTCTGGAGATGATGTAAATAGCATATGCAGGGTGGGCATGTCTTCTAAAACACCAAAAGATTATATTGGCTATTTGGGAGTTGGTTTCAAGTCAGTATTTCTAATATCTAATTCTCCAGAAATTTATTCTGGTGAGTATAGATTTAAGTTCGATAGGAACTACTGGTTAGGCCAAGGATTTAAGTCGGAAGAAGTTCCTTGGCAAGTCATACCATTATGGATTGAGACACCCGTTTCTTTGCCATCCCCTTATAAAACTCTCTTTCGAATACCTGTAATAGATGAAAATATCATTCGAAGATTACAGCAAGAAACAACTTCGGAATACATAAGTAATAGAATGTTACTTTTTCTTCGTAATTTAAAAAGCATAGAGATCAAAGACAACATTGACGGTGTCATAAGATCAATTAAGAAATTCTTGTATAAACAAACAGATGACTATGAAATTTACCTGATCCAAGAACATATCAACGGAGATTTGAAATCGCAAGAATATTGGCTCGTTTTCCGATCTGTCTGTGATGTTCCACCAGAGGTAAAAGAAGATAAAACAACTAAAGATTGGGAAAGAGATCAAGTTGATAAGAGAGAAGTTGTAGTAGCCTTCAGATTAGATGAGAAAGAAAACTTGATAATTGAAGAAAAGGGAACAGCTCACATTGGCGTTTTTAGCTTTTTGCCATTAAAAGAAGTCCCCAGCGGTTTGAATTTTCTAATACAAGCGGATTTCTTAACTACTCCAGGCAGATCGGAACTTGCTCGTGAATGTCTATGGAATGAATGGTTAGCAAAGGAGATATATAATCTAATAATTAAGAAGTGTATACCTACCTTTATTAAAAACGAAAAATGGAGATTAGACTTTGTAAAAATCTTATATTCTCCATGGGGTGGGCATCCATTATTCGAAAATAACATTAAGGCTCCATTAAGGGAGTATTTAGAAAAAGAGGCTTGTTTAATAGCCTCCGATAATTCCATTATAAAGGCGGAGGAGGCTATAATTATAAGTTCTGAGATCAAAGGACTAATCAATGACAGCGATTTACAACAACTATATCCTGATAAAAAGCCATTACACCCTGAATGTAAAGTGCCATGGGATATTGAAAGAACAATCAAAAAAGGGCCGAGTTATAATGCAAGCTCTGGAGTCAATGATGAAATGAAAAGATTATTAGAATTTAAAGCAAAACAAAAAGATTTAGAATTTTTCAGGAGATTTTACTTAGAGTTATCTAAATATGCGGAATCAACTTTACGTAGCAGTGCCTTCAAGTATCAAGACATAATACTTACAAATACATGGGATTTAATATCTCCTAATGCCATATATGTAAAACCCCCAACGCTTTCAATTCCCAACGAGATAAAGGATGCCTTTAAGATCGTTCACGAGGATTTATCTTCAGATCAAACTATAGCAAATACCTTAAAGTTGTTAGGAGTAAGGGAACTAACACAAGAACATATACAAAACATATTGAGAACAAAGGAAATTCCCAATATAGGTAAAGATTGGAATTTGCTTTCTGACAATCAAAAGATAGAGAAAATCAAGTTATGTTATGATTTATGGAAAAAAGGCCAAATAGATGTAAGGGACTTAGGATTTTTAACGTTGAAAACAAAATCCGGAAAATGGCTCAAACCAGAAGAAATAATTCTCTCCCAAGAATATTATCCAGATCATCAGATTGAGGAGCTCATTAGAAAAGGATTGTTGGATCTGCCTGTAGAGCTTCTTAGCGACGTATTTGTTCAGGATATAGGTGATGAAGAGATATTAGAATGGCGAAGATTCTTTAAGGAGTTGGGGGGTAGATAAAAAGCTTCGAGACAGAAAGTTTAGAAAAGATGTAATTTCCCGTATAGGAATAAAAACAGCTATTAAATATGAGGAGAGTAAAGGGAGATCTGCACGAGAATTAGGCCGTAGTGAAGAGATAAGTGGTTATGATATTGCTCCTTCAGAAGAACCGGATGAAGGTTTTGGCTTAATACAATCTCAGGAGAGATATATTGAAGTAAAAAGCAGTGCGAAAACGAATCCAGATATTTTCTTAACAACAAGACAATTTGCAACCCTTCAGGAAAAAAGTGAAAAGTATTTTGTTTATGTTGTTAGAGATGCCTTAAGGAATCCAACATTATGTGTAACTCGTGGTGATAGATTGCTGAAAATTACGGAAATAAAGACAATTATACCCTTTAGTAAGTGGTGGGAAAATGCAAAAGAAGAAGAATTTCAGCCATAATTATTGGAGGCGAACTGTGCACAACAAGCGGGTATCTGGCTTTGGCTTACGCCTTCGCTCAAATCCTCGCCTATTGGCTCGGACTTCAGATACCCGCTTACCGTTAGGCGAAATTATGGAATCACCAAGGTTTATGGGAATAAGTACCATACATCAACTCGATTAACAAGAGGGGTCTTGCAAAATGTTTATAATCAAGTATTGATATTACTCTCTGAGTTGTTGAATATGACTGAAATGGAACCTACTATTGAGGAATGGAGAAGACTCTATAATGCCGCAATAAAATTTAAACGGCATGAATGCTGGAATTATATGTGGGACAGCGATATATTTGGCGTTCAAAATCCAGAGACTGCTGAAATAGGATATTGCTGTGTTATGGGTAGAAATGGTGAGCATTTTGCCTTAGCTGTTTACAAAGGATCTGAGGGGTTGGATGGATTGCTAAGTATCTTCAATGATGAAGTTGATGCAACGAGTATCAATGCATTACATGTCCAAAACTGTTTAATGGCATCTTTTGAGGATAGAAAGTACTTGGATAAAAGAGATTATGAAATAATCAAGAAACTCGGTCTTAAATTTAGGGGACGTAAGGCTTGGCCACTTTTCAGGGATTACACTCCAGGTTACCATCCATGGTATTTGAGTTCAAAAGATGCTAGGTTTCTAACTATTGCTTTAGAACAGTCAATTGAAATATCGATGCGGATGAGGGGGAATCCGGATTTACTTACGTCTAATGACGAATCCCTTTACTTGGTGAGAGTCCCTTACAAAGTAGAAGATAATATAAAATGGAAGGACAAATGGATTAAACCAGCTCCGATAATTAGAGAAATAAAATCCATAGACCTAATGAAGAACCCAAAGTATAGGAAACGTCTTAAAAATATTAGGAAAGATAAGAATCAGATGGGTACTTGGGAAATTGGGACGTTCAATTCCCCATGGGGTGTTCAAGAGGGATCGGAAAGACCATATTATCCTAAGTTGATAGTATATGTCGATCATGATAGCAGGATGATACTCTCATTTTTTATGGCCCACCCGATTAACTACCAAGAAGATTTTATTGATCATTTTATCTCATTTTTGGAAAATATTAATTTTTTACCAAGAAAAATCGTTGCGTCTGATGTAGAAATTCTTGCTTTATTGCATCCAATTACTGAGGAACTTAAAATAGAGCTATTTGAAGCAGATTATTTGGAGGTTGTAGAAGATGTACGAGACTTTTTAATTTCTTCGGGATAGATTCAATACCTCCTCATCAAATAGATCTTTGGTGGTGATTCCATAACTCTTCGCAATCCTTCGGATTGCTCGGTGCTTACGCACTCGGACAACAGCGGGTAAACGATTCGCCTTCGGCTCACCCAAACCCACTTCGTGGGCTTCGTTTATCCGCAATACGTTAAGTGAAATCGTGGACGAAGGAAAAAATAATATGTAGTCGCATATTTAAGTGATTTGATGATTTGCAAGAAAAGATTTAGAACATCAAGCTTGATATTACTCATTCTTTTTATAATCACATCAGTATTTATAATTTCCTTTCCATATCCTCTTGGAGAGCAAAGGGATTATCCTAATTTTCCAAATAACGATATAATTACAGAAAAAAAGCCCCATCCTGCTTCTAAAGAAATTTGGACCGGAGGCACGAACCCTGATGAAGCGGGTTATTTTGGGTGGGCACAGATATATTATGAAACGGGTAAGACATATATTCCTTTAGAAGAAATCGGACCAAATAAAATACAGCACATAGATTTCTATATCGGCGAATCTCCTGAGACCAGTATCTTCGCAAAAGTTGATATTTCAAAACAAGAGGGTCAGATTTGGGAAATAAAAAATAGAACCGTTAATGTAACAGTATATGATGGCAATAATAAAGGTTTAGTCGGGGTTTACATTGAAATTACAAACGAGGGGAAAAATCTGAATTGGTCTGGATTTAGTGGAAAGGATGGAAAGTTTATCATTGAAAATGTACCACCCGATGTATATGTCGTTAACGTGACTAAAGACTTACCAATAAAAATTAATTTCTCTACTATCTTTTTTAATTTTA
>DRIF01000029.1 GCA_011052825.1 Thermoplasmatales archaeon | reverse complement strand
TTTCCTTTACTCCAAGCTTATTCATTGCCTCTATAGGATAAGTTTTCAGTATTTGATGGGTAGCAACAGAATGAGTTAGCCTATTATTTACATGTACTTTTACCAGCGGAATAAAATCTTTCATATTTCCTCCTATACCACCAAAAATTTTTGGAAACAGACCGAACTCTTTTTCTACTTTATCTATTATTACTATGCCGCCTAATGGGTATGTTTTGTTTTTCATAAGGAGGTATTGGCTTTGCCAATATCTCCTTTTAGGCGGCTAACTGGCAAATTCAAGTTAAAACAAGAAAAGGAAGCAATAGAACTATCTTCTCTATTTTCGTTGCCTTAAATATCTCTCCAAATAAAGTTCTTATGAAACGGTGTCTCATTGATTGTAAATAGAAAGGTATTAAATTTCTTTTTCCTCTCCTTTCGCCAAAGCAATAAAATGTTCCATTCCTTCTCTTGTACCTTTGCAAAATAAAACATCTCCCTCCATTATTTTCATGTATTTATTTGGGTCATAAATCCATTTACCATTCCTTTTTATTGCAATTATCCACATTCCTGTTTTTGAAGCAAGTTTTACTTCTCCTATTGATTTATCTGTCAGAACAGAATCTTCTGCAACTCTAACTCTTACAAAAACTTCATCTGCTTCCATAATGCTCTCCCTAAGCACAGGATGGAGTTCAACATCTCTGAGTTCAACATCTGCTATGTCGCGGGCAGCATCTGCTATTGCCTCTGAGCAGGAGCCAAGCTGTATTATAGCAAGCCCTTCGTTTAATTCAAGTTCTCCTGATTTTACATCTTTAATGGCAAGTTTTTGCAGTTCTTCGTTCAAGGCATCAACAAAATCCTCAAGTTCATAAACTTCTTCTGCAATTTCCTTATTATCATATAACACTGATGAATAAGCAAGGTCAACCATAAGTTCTGCTTTCTCTTTCAATTCAAGCAGAAGTTCCTCCGCCTCCTTTTCGCTCATTCAAGCACCTCTATTTTACCCTTCAGGAGTTCCCTCAGCTGGTTCATTCCTTCCTCAGGACCAATGCATATTAAAATATCTCCTTTTTTCAAAACAACACTTCCTTTTGGAGCATAAATCCATCTACTTTTTCTTCTTATTGCCAGAATTCTAACTCCAGTTTCAGAGGATATTCTTAACTCGCTTATTGTCTTGTTTACAGCAGATGATTTCTCATCTATACTCATTTTTCTTATAATTTCATCTGATTCTTTTATCAGATGGGGAAGTATTGGATGATTGAGTTTATATGCCAGAAGTTTTACCATATCACCTGCAGCATTTGATATTGTATTTGATGCCTGAGCTATCTGTAAAATTCCAGCCATTTTTTCAGCATCTTCTGTATTTCTTGCTGCAAGCATTGCAGTTATTCTTATATCATAATTTAATTTATCCATTCTCACTTCCAAATATCTCACTTCTTCAGCAATTTCTTTACTGTTAAAAAGGATGGCAGAGTATGCCAAGTCAACTATAAGTTCACTTATATTTTTCATTTCTTTCAAAAGTTCTCTAATGCTCTTTGGCTCATATTCTATTTCTTCAAACTCAGCTTTTTTCCACCGAGGAACTTTCATTTTTAAATTATAAAAGCACATGTATTTAAATAAATTTCTAAATAGAGTTTCACTTTCTTTTAAGAGAAATTTAAAATAGTCAATTTTTTTTCATATTTTGATGGCCTGGGTGGTGTAGCGGTAACATAGGGGACTGTGGATCCCCTGTCCCGGGTTCAAATCCCGGCCCGGGCCTATATTTTGTCCATTAACCAGTTTAAAATGGTTATACAATGACTGCTCAAATAGGATTTTTTTCCAAGGGAGACTGACTTAGCTCCATATTTATAAATTATTTCCTTCTCCTCTTCTTCAAAATCCATGTTATCTCCAATTAAAAAAAATGGTTTTCTGCCTATTTTTACATTGTCAATTTCTTCTCCTTTTTCATCAAGCAGATAAAAATCCTTATCTTTATTTTCCTCCAGAAGTTCATTAAAACTTTTTTTGCTAACAAATATGCCTGGCGTAGATTCTACTTCCATATTTTCCTTCATTCTTTCAATTGCTTTTTTTATAAATATTGCAATATTTCTTTCATCTGGAGAAACTTTTCTGAGTTTATCACCTTCTATTCTTATATAAACAGGAGGAGACGGTTCTCCATGAAGAATTGTATGAAACACAACATCCTTTCTTATTCCATAGGAAAGCCAGAATGCAGAGTTTATGCATCTTGCAACAATATCAATTCTTCCTGCTGAGCCTGGCAAGTCATTCATGTTTATGTTTGGGTGTGTTACAGCATGGGATTTTAAATAAAAATGCCTACAGGTAATCATCTGGATTTATTTTCATTGGAAGTTCTGGCTTTTTAAAATTTTTTATATCCTTATCCCATGGGATGGTCAAATCAAATCCAATTTTTGTTGTCTCTCTTGTTATTGGGTCAGCAGATGGGTCAAGCGATGAACCCTTTTCCTGCTTCATAACCATATCTTTGCTTCCCTGAAAGCGAGTTGCCATTGCCCATTCTACCTGTTGCCAGTCATGCACATCTATATCATCATCCACAACAAAAACGTGTTTCATTGATTTATGCCCTCTAAATGCATGCTCTATTGCCCTTTTTCCATCATCAGCATTCTTTTTTCTTATGCTAACAACAGCATGCAACCATGAACATCCTCCTGGAGTAATATAAACATCCTTAACATCACAAACTTTTGAAACCTCATAGAATATTGTTGGTTCTTTCGGAGTCCCCATCAATGTCTTGTGTTCTAGCCCGCCAGGCAGTAGAGCATGATATATTGCATTTTCCTTTGCATATATCTTTTTTATCTTAGCCACTCTCTGCTTTCTCACGATGTCTGGAGTTTCCGTCAAGTCAAGAAAAGGACCTTCATCATGCATTTCATCTGTTACCTCTGCAATCATAACAATCTCAGATTCAGGGACAGCGTGTCCATCAATTTTTATCAGTGGGGTTGGATATAGCGAGTTTGCTATTGCAAGCTCATTTATTCCTGTTGGCATTGATATTGCCGATGCAACAGCAACAGAAATTGGATTTCCAATGCAAATTGCAAATTCTTTCATGCCTCTCTCAATGTATTTATTAAAATCTCTTGGGAGTATTCTCATAACAACTCTGTCTTTATCTATTACCATCATTCTATGATATGATGAATTCAATCCATATTCACTGTCATTTGCAATTACAACAGCAGATGATATATACTTTCCACCATCTATCGGATAGTGAAGCAATATTGGCAACTTTTCGAGATTTTCAATCTTTTTATAATTTTCTACATTTTTTATTTCAGGTTCAACGGGATTCTCTATTGCATTCAACATTTTCTTTATTAAATCTTTTCCATCTATCCCAAGTCCTTCTGCAACCAGATTTCTACTGCTACATATGTTTGCAGATACAGGCATATCATATCCAGAAACATTTTCAAATAGGAGGGGAGTTCCATCCATCATTTTCATTAAAGTAGCAATTTCATATTCAATGTTTACTTCCTTCTTTATCACAACAAGCTTTTTTCTCCCACGCAGATGTTCAATAAACTCTTTGAATTTCATAAAATGTTATGGTGTAAGAATTTTAATGTTTATTGGTGGTTCAGCATGTTTATTGGTGGTTCAGTGTCTTTTACCATAGAACTTTTCTTCGCATAATCTCAAAGTTATACACAATCGGCTTCGGGACACCTAAAACTGTACTGTCAAGTAACATCGGTAACATTTTTTGAAAAATACACGTTAGCAGGATAATCATGGATACCCATGTGGTATCGATGATTATTAAACCATTCAATAAATTCCTGAAGCAATGAAAGAACATTTTCAAAAACTTTCTTCAATTTCAGAAATTCTTCATTGAAAGTTCTTATAGCTCTTTCAATCTTTCCTTTTGCCTGTGGATAATAGGGAGGAGTATGTTCAACTTCTATATCTTCTTTCATACAACATTTTTCAAATTTTCTTGCAAATCTTTTATCATTATCCACAAGTATTTTCTTTGGTTTACCATATTTCTCAATGGTGTTTTTCAAAGAATGAATCACATCTTCTGTTTTTATTCTATCATAAACGTCACAATGCAAAATATATCTTGAATTGTCATCAATGATTATGAGTGCATATTGTTTCTTTCCTTCTATTCTGAATGGGCCATTTACATCCATTTGCCATAGATCATTTGGTGATTTGGCTCTAAAATAATTCCAGTTTTCTTTCCACCTTTATATGGAGAGCCATTCCTTTTGTGCTTCTTTAAAACATTGTTAATGGTTTGCTTGCTTACCTCTATACTATCCCACTCTCCAAGAACATGCTCAAAAAGATATTTGATATAGGGTGGAGAAGATTGAAGAGATAATTTTATTCTCTGGGTTCCCCAGTTGAAAGAATCTCTAAGAATGATGATGGCATTTTCTACTAGAGGAGTTATTTTCTTATTGATATGATGTGGTCTTCTTTATCCATCTCTAAAACTTTCTTTCCCTGGATGATGTGCTCTTTTATTCCATTTCCATACAGTTTTTCTGCTTACTCCAAGA
>DRIF01000028.1 GCA_011052825.1 Thermoplasmatales archaeon | reverse complement strand
GGAAAGATTTAATCGAAGATGAAATGAGAGAGAAGAAAAAAATTGAAAGATTAGTAAGAGATTGTTTAATGTACTATGCATCAATGAAATTTTTAATCATTCTTTTTTCAGTTACAGCACTATCTTTCACTCATTGTTTTATAGAGAAAATAGGATTTTTTGTAATTTTAGATGATGAAGATAAATGGAACTGGAACAACTTCTCTTTTTATTGCTGTTAGCAAAAACAGGTCATGCTAACAGCAATTTTTAGCTAACATGCGGAGATACTGAAAAACTACAATTTGTATCTAAGGATAGCTGCAATTCCTCCGAATGCCTTATACAAAATTTCTCCTTCTTCAGTTTCTCTTCCTATTATTTCAAATTCAGAGGAACTGGCAGAAGCAAGTTCTGAAAATTCTTCAACAACATCCTTTTTTTCATTAATTTCCATATTTGAGTGACATTTTGGACACTCTATTTCAATACTTTCAAAAGTCCCCTCTGTTTTATATCCACAATTTTTGCATTCTGCAATAACCTTATACTTTTCGAGTGAATCTGAAATCATCACTACTTCAACTGCTCCTGTCTCCAGCGCTTTCCTCACTTCCTCCTCTCCATAAATTGCCAGTCCGCTATCCTTTCTGATTTCATTGAGGAATCTTTGCATGAGTTTTCTATCTTTGACTATATCAAGTTCCCCCAAATCCTTTGATGCTGAATTAACCAGTTCTCTCAGCCCAAATTCATCTGTGTAACCAGTATCATAGAATCCAATAATTTTTTCTTTAACCCTGTAATCAAGATAATTTCCATTTACAAACTCTCTTTTTGTATGACCCGGTCCTCCAACCAAAATTCCCTTTAAATTTTTCCTTTCCAAGAAAAGTTGAGATGCTTTTTTTCCTGCTTTTTCAAACCATTCATGGGCTGCTATCTCTGTTAAACGCTCAAATCTCCTCTGGCTCTGCCCCCCCTTTTTATGCTTTCCAGGAACTCTTGATGTTAGATAAGCACCCATTTCTATTCTGCTTCCCACTAAAAAACCTATGGTGCATTCTCTCCTGTCGATTAATAGCAAACCATAAACATTTTTTTCCTCCAGCATGTTTTCAAGAGGTTCAACATAAAATTGAGAATCACATCTGTAAAGGTATATGTTTATTGGAAGAGGAGGTTCAACAATTTCTGCAACCAGTTTTGGAGGTTCTCCAACCATTCCAACAAATAAAACCATTCCATTTGGAGGAGGTTCTTTAAAATATCTCAACCTTGACATTATTGATTCTATTGCAGAGAGAACATTCTTTCTTGTTTGCTTTGATTTTATATTTGATGATTGTGAATATTCATCTCTTAATTTAGCCATCACTTCACTTATCCTCCTCTCTGGAGGAATGTACAATGAAATGAGTTCAGTATGCTGTCCTCTAATGTTCTTCAATTCGTTTATTTTTTTCCTGAACAGATATTTCTGCGTTTTGGTAAGCATCGTTGCTAAAAGCAAGTCCATTTTTAAAATTTGGCTTCTCAATTCTCCAGCACTGCCTGAGCAGAAGCCAATCTTGCTATTGCCACCCTATATGGGGAACAGCTTACATTATCCATTCCTATTTTATTGCAGAATTTTATTGATTTTGGCTCTCCTGCATGCTCTCCACAAATTCCTATTTCAATTTTATTGCCTTTTATTTCTCTTGCTTTTTTTACTGCAATTTTCATTAGTTCTCCAACTCCTCTTTCATCAATAATAGAAAATGGATCATCTGGAAGTATTTTCCTCTCTACATATTCTTCCAGAAATTCTTTTCCTGCATCATCCCTGCTGTATCCAAAGGTTGTTTGCGTTAAATCATTTGTTCCAAATGAAATGAAATCCACTTCCTCTGCTATTTCATCTGCTGTTAAACAGGCACGAGGAAGTTCAATCATTGCACCAATTTTATAATCTATTTTATTTCCCTTTTCCTGAAAAACTTTCTCTATCTCCTCTATAATATGCTTTTTTACAGTTGAAATTTCATTTGCATCGCTCACAACAGGAATTTCTATGTTTGGCTTAACTTCATAGCCATCTTCAATTGCTGAAAATGCTGCTTCAATAATTGCCCTTGCCTGCATCCTGTATATCTCTGGTTGCAGAATGGCAAGTCTTACTCCTCTGAAACCAAGCATTGGATTTGCTTCTCTCAATTCATTCAATTTTTCAAATATTTTGTTTTCTTCTTCTGTGAGTCCATTCTTTAATTTTTTCTCAATCATTTCTTCATATCTCGGCAAAAATTCATGGAGGGGAGCATCAAGCAATCTTATTATTATTGGTCTCCCATTCATAACTTTAAACAAATTTATGAAATCTTCCTTCTGCATTTCAAGAAGTTCGTTTAGCGCTTCCTCTCTTTTATCCTCCTCCAGAATCATTTTCCTTACTATTGGTAAACGCCTTCCAAGAAACATATGTTCTGTTCTGCACAATCCTATTCCTTCTGCACCAAAATAAATTGCCTTCTCAGCATCTTCAGGTAAATCTGCATTTGCATAAACCTTGAGTTTTCTGAATTCGTCAGCCCACTCAAGAAGTATTTTTAATTCATCTGTAAACTTTGCATCGATTAGTTCTATCTCGCCAAGCAAAACATTTCCTGTTGTTCCATCAATTGTTATGGTATAACCCTCTCTCAAAATAAGTTTATTAACTTCCATAAATCCCTCTTTCTCATTAATTTTCAAACTCTCACAACCAGCAACACATGGAATTCCAAGTCCCCTGCTAACAACAGCAGCATGAGAGGTTATACCCCCCCTTGCAGTGAGAACTCCCTGAGCTTTCACAACTCCATGTATGTCATCAGGAGTTGTTTCTTCTCTAACCAGAATTATTCTCTCTTCATCTCCAATCTCTGAAGCTTTATCTGCAGAAAAACATATTTTTCCCGTTGCAGCACCTGGGGAGGCGGGCAATCCCTTAGCTATTGGCTTAACATGGTTTCCCTTAATCTGTTTATGAAGAAGTTGTTGTAAGGAATTTGCATCAACTCTTTTTATTGCTTCCTCCTTTCTTATTATCCCTTCCTTCACCATATCAACCGCTATTTTTATGCTGGCATTTGCAGTTCTTTTTCCTGTTCTTGTTTGCAACATGTAGAGTTTACCTTTTTCAACAGTGAATTCCATATCCTGCATATCCTTATAATGTCTCTCCAGCTTTTCTGCTATTTCACAAAGCCCTTTATAGATATCTGGAAATATTTTTTCAAGTTCCTCAATTGGGAGCGGAGTTCTTTTTCCAGAAACAATATCTTCTCCCTGTCCATTTATGATAAATTCGCCATAGAGCTTTTTTTCTCCTGTTGATGGATCTCTGGTAAATGCAACCCCTGAAAGGCTATCATCCCCCATGTTCCCAAAAACCATTGTTTCAATAACGACTCCTGTTCCCAAATCATCTGGAAGATTGTTTATCCTTCTGTAATTTATTGCTCTCTCATTATTCCATGATTTAAAAACAGCTTCAACTGCCATAAAAAGCTGTTCTTCAGGTGGTGGAGGAGTATAAAGTTTTTTATATTCATTCACTACTTCTTTAAGGGCATCAACAGATAATTCTTGGTCCATTTCAACGTTTTCTTCCTCTTTTTTCTTTTCAAGTATTCTGTCAAATTTGTCCTCTCCTACCCCCAAAACAATACTCCCGAACATATACAAAAACCTTCTATAAGTATCGAAAGCAAACCACTCATCCTTCTTTGCCATTTCCTCAACTATTTCATCATTTAAACCCAAGTCAAGAATTGTATCCATCATTCCAGGCATGGAAACTGGAGCACCAGATCTAACAGAGACAAGCAGTGGACTCTTGACACCTCCAAATTTTTTGCCGGTTCTCCTCTCAATATCCTTTAAAGCTTCCTTTACCTCTCTTCTTAATTCATCATCAATTTTTCCTACTTTAAAATAATCACGGCATGCCTGAGTTGTAATAACAAAACCAGGTGGAACAGGAATTCCTATTCTGCTCATCTCACATAGCTGAGCGCCTTTATTACCCAATAAAGCACCCATCTCTTTGCTTCCTTCCTTGAATAAATAAACTCTCTTCATATTATCATGGCTAATGTAATGCATTTATATACCTTTCGTTGAAAGGAGCGTTGTCCGAAAAATAAATTTAGATATTTTTATTCTACATAATGGATGGGATGCAATAAGGATAAGAAAGTAGACAGAAAATTCAAAACCAATTGGAAGATATACAATCTTGCTATGAAAAATGAGGATGAATGGTTCATTCAAAACGCAAAGAAAATCATTGACAGGATGCCTGAACCATGGGAAATTTCCAAAAGAGGTAGACCTCCACATCCTCCAAAGTCATTGGTTCTGGCATTATTACTTAAATCAAAACATCAGAAAACTTATCGTGGCTTAG
>DRIF01000027.1 GCA_011052825.1 Thermoplasmatales archaeon | reverse complement strand
TGACAACTATGATTACGTAATTATAACAAGACAATCACTGGCAAATTTTCAGGCAACATACAACTGGAGCGATTTAATAGCAAGGAAACAGGCAGAAGGTTTATCTGCAACACTTGTAACAGTTGAGGCAATTGAAGCATGCTCAGATTACTGGAACTCAACACCTATGTTTAATGATACAGCTGCAAAAATAAGAGAATTTTGTAGAGATGCATATACTGACTGGGGAACTCAATATATATTAATAGGAGGAGACGATGATGGCCCAGCATCAATACCAAGAAGAGAAATGGACTCTAGTGGCGAAGGAAATGTTGACAGTGATTTATACTGGAGCAATTTAGATAAAACATTCAATGATGATGGAGATACTGACTGGGGAGAAGAAGGAGACACTGGATTTGATTTATATTCAGAACTTTTTATAGGAAGCATACCATGTGATGAAGGACAGGATGTTTCAAATTGGCTTACGAAAAGTTTCTATTATGCAGATTCATGGGAACAGGATTATTTAGAAAATCTTGCATCCTATGGTGGAAATACAGGATGGAGTTGTGAAGGAGACGATTTCATGGACTTTACATTATGGGGAACTGATAACTGGCTTGGTCCAAATCCAGGTTCAGATGGTCCATGGCCAAGCTGGCTTGGATTTTTGTATGGATTTGATATCTGGAATGCAACAAATCCAGGTATGGAATTCAATACAACTCAACTTCATACTGCAGAGCCACCAAATCCTGGATGGATGGGAGATGGTACAACTGGAATGAAAAATGCAATAAACAATGATTTATGCACATTAATATTTGCTGTTGCTCATGCAAATGCACATATGTCAATGGATGTTTATGATACAACATGGGAATCTGACTATCATAATACAAAACCATTCTTTGTTCATGATTACGGATGCCATTGTGGAGACATGGATGCTGCAGATGATGGAGTTCTGCATTCAATGCTATTCCATTCAGATACAGAGTTAGCTTTTGCCTGCGTTTACAATACAGGATATGGATGGGGCAATTGGTATTCAACAAATTCAAGCAGTGCATTACAGCAGAAATTATTTGTTGATTATATGCTGAATACAAGCAAGAGCGGAGGAACAATGAACTGGCAGTTGGGAAGAATACAAGCATACACAAAGGATGCAATGGCACCAACAATAAACTGGGGCGGTTCATGGAGAGAAATAATCCAATGTTGCTTATTATTCGGAGACCCAGCTCAACTGCTAAAGCCACCGTTATTGCCAGAACATAATGTTGGAATAAGAGATTTAGATTTATATGACCATGTTAATCCAAATGAACTTGTTTATGTTAATGCAACAATAATAAACAATGGGGCAAACAATGAAACAAATGTTATTGTAAGCTTTAGAGTAAATGGAACAGAATTAGACAATATAACAATACCATTTTTCGAAAAACTGACGACCCAGCAAGTAAGCTTCACATGGACACCATCAAAAGGATGGTATAATGTTGTTGTAAATGTATCAATTCCAGGAGTTGTTGAAAATATAACATATGACAATGAAAGAGGCAAAACTGTTGTTGCAGGACCAGATGTTGCAGTTTCATCAATAAATGCACAGCAGTATGCAATTGTTGGAGGAACTGCAAAAGTAGATGCAACTATATCCAATTTAGGAGCAAGTGATGAAATTGTTACAGTTTATTTGAAAGTAAATGAAACTTTAATAGATGAAGTAGAAGTTTTTGTTCCAGCAATGTCTTCTCAACCAATAACTTTACTATGGTCTCCATGGTATGAAGGAACATGCAATGTAAAAGTTGAAGCAGAAGTTACAGGAGAAGTTTTTACTGGAAATAATTTCAAAGCACAGGATGTTTCTACAATAACTACTCAAGGATTTGTTCTGTTGGTAGATGATGATAAGGGCTACAATTATGAAACATATTTTGAAGATGCACTTATGGCATCTGGATATATGTATGAATACTGGAATAGAGATAGTCAAGGATGTCCTTCTCCTTCCTACATGGCTTCTCATATGGCTGTTGTATGGTTTACTGGAGATGATTCAACAACAACTCTAACCTCAGAAGATATTTCTGCTCTCTCAACTTACCTAGATAATGGTGGAAAATTGTTTGTGACTGGCGAGGACATAGGATATGATATTCACAATGATCCTTTCTATACAAATTATTTGCATGCTGTATATGGTGTAGACGACACAAACATTTATTATTTAGATGGTGTAATAGGGGATCCAATTGGAGATAATCTCACAATATGTATTCAAGGAGGAGACGGGGCAAACAACCAGAACTGGCAATCTGGCATTTATCCAACGGGAGGAGCATATTCAGTTTTCCAGTATCAGTCATCATCCTATTACGGAGGAATAAGATATGAAGGAATTTACAAGGTTGTTTATTTTGGGTTTGGATTTGAAGCAATAAACAATATGGCTGACAGAGCTACAGTGATGGGAAGGATAATGAACTGGTTTGGGGGAGGAACAACTAACTTTTCAGAAATATACATAAACCCATTGAATTTTTATTATGTAACATGGCAGAATTTTACGCTGAATGATTCATTTATAATAGGAAATGATGTAAATGCATCAACTGATTTAACTTTCCAGATAACATATACTGCTGATTGGTTGAGTATCTTTCCATCCAACGGAAGCATTTCTCCTGGAAATGAAGTTAATGTTTCTATCTCCATTGATACAAGCAATTTAACAACAGGCGTAACAAGCACATTCATAACACTAACAACAAATGACCCAGATGAATCATTTATACAAATACCACTCTACATATCGA
>DRIF01000026.1 GCA_011052825.1 Thermoplasmatales archaeon | reverse complement strand
TGGGTAAACATACCTTTTTTATCCAATACTTCCAATACAACAATATATATGTATTATGGAAATCCAACATGTGATACTCAGGAAAATTCAACAGGAGTATGGGATAGCCATTATAAAGGTGTTTGGCACATGGCAGAAGTGAATGCTGATGATTCAACTTGTTACAATAATGACGGAACTGAAAGTGGCGGGGTATTGCTCAATCTCTCTGGAAAAATAGGAAGGGCTACTGAATTTGATGGAATAGATGATAACATAAATGTTGGCAACGATAACAGCATCAAACCGGGGTTACCCATAACGATATCATGCTGGATAAATGCAAAAAATATTGACGGTAGCGTTTACCAATTTATTTTTAATAATGATAAGTGGTACGGAAACTATCGCAATTATTTTGGTGCCCATATTGGTATAATAGATAAAATTAGTATAGGTTATGGTGATGGTGGTCCTTCAGGCCCCCAGTCAAGACGAGGGAAAACCGCAACAACCATTTTATCAGAAAATTGCTGGTATTATGTTGTTGGAATAATAAGAGGAGCAACCGATATGGACCTTTATCTCAATGGAGTTAATGATGGGGGAACTTATGATGGATCAGGAGGAAGCATTCATTATTCCAGTTCTTCTGGTTATATTGCCCAAGGAGGTTATAACAATGATTTTTTTGATGGAGTTATAGATGAAGTCCGAATATCAGATATTGCAAGAAATGAAAGTTGGATTAAAACCTCTTACAATAATCAAAATAATCCTTCTGCGTTTATCGAAATAGGCGTAGAGGAATATATGGGAAATTTATCTGTTGTTTATGTTGATGATGATTTTAACATTTCCACCCCAGGCTGGCAATATAATCACTTTGATAAAATACAAGATGGAATAGATGCTGTTGCTGAAAATGGAACAGTATATGTATTCAATGGAACATATTATGAGAATGTAGTTATAAACAAAACAATTCACCTTATAGGGGAAGATAGAAATGGAACAATCATTGATGGAGGAGGAAACGGGAATGTCATAAAAATTACTGAAAATTGGGTGATTGTTAAAAATTTTAGGTTGCAAAATAGCGGGAATGACTCAAATAGCGCTGGGTTAAAAATAGAAAATTCTATCAACTCCGTTATTTCCAATATAAGTTGTTCGGATAACAATAACTATGGAATTCATATATATAATTCCGAACCCTTTCTACGGAGCATTCATGTTTATAATAATTCCAAAACTGGGGTGTATGTTTACTTTAATCAAAATTGTGAAAATGCACATACACCAAAGATAAATAATTTAACAGTGAAAAATAATGGAGAATATGGAATCGAAGTTTATGCCCATGTGGGATATATTTGGCCGGGTATTGATCGTGAATATCATGCTATCATAACAAACTCAACTATCTCTGAAAATACAAATTATGGAATGTACCTCCACTGCTACGCAACTGGTCCTTGGTCAGGTCCATGGGTAGTTGAAGGTAAATTATACACAACTATAAAAAATTGTATTATCTCAGATTGTCGTGGCGGTATAACAACGTATCACGACCATGGCCCTTACGGGATTTCTTATTTATATATGGCCCTACAAAACACTACAATAATAAATAATACGGAAAGAGGAGTTATTCTCAGAAACATCGGCGTTCAAGAGGATTCAACTTCCGTAAAAAATAACGGCATAGTCGATTGGTGTGGGAATGGTTACACATTCGGCAATTGGACATGGCATAACGAATCTATTTATAATTTTAATGGAACAATTGAAATAAATTCAGGACATGTACTCACAATTGAAGCAGGTACAACTGTGATTTTTGAAGGAAATGATACAGAGTTATTTGTTAAAGGCGCTATTAACGCTACAGGAGATGAAAACCATCGAATATATTTTACTTCAAATAAAAAAGAATGGAAGGGAATATTTTTGGATGATATCTGTGTAGATACAGAGTGTATATTTGCATATTGTAATATCGATTTTGCTAAAACAGGGATAGAATGTTATAAATCTTCTCCATTACTTTCCCATCTCTATGTTCATAATTGTTCGATTTATGGTGTGAAACTCAGAAACTTTTATACAAAATTCTTTGATTCCTATATAAAAAATATCAATGGAACAGGTGTGTATTTAGAATTGGATCAAACATGTAATGATTATTCTCCAAAATTAATAAATTTGACGGTAGAAAATGTCACAAATTATGGAGTAGAAATATATTTAAATGCAGGATATACATGGCCGGGAATTGATTGCTTTGTCTACCCAAAAATTGTGAATTTAACAGTTTTTAATAGTTCAAATTACGGCGTATTTCTTCACAGTTATAGTACAGGACAATCTCCTTGGTTGGTAGAAGCATATCTTTATGTAAATATTAAAAACTCCTGCATTGATGAGTGTTTTGGAGGGGTATTAACTTCTCATAGCCAAGGGTGGTATGGAGAATCAGCTGTTCATATCGCTATACAAAACTCGTATATAGCCAATAACAGTGAAAATGGAGTGAATTTACTACAGCCAACTACATTTAATATATCTTACTGCGAAATAAGAAATAATACATGTGGAATAAATATTTCTGGTACAAATTCTGATTCTAATATAATCTGGAGATGTAATATTAAAAATAATTTGTATGGAATTTATTTAAACTCTTCATATAGCGGTGTATTCTATCATAACAACCTTGTAAATAATGTTTTTTCATCCTATGATAATGGCAATAATACATGGGACAATGGCTATCCTTCAGGCGGTAACTACTGGTCTGATTTTGATGAGCCAAGCGAGGGGGCATATGATAACAATAGCGATGGAATAGTTGATTCACCTTATAATATTTCTGGAGGAAGCAATGTGGATAGATACCCACTGATGAATCCTATTCCTCATGATACTGTCCCTCCTGAAACAACACTAACACAAGCTCCATCTGGAGCAATAAACTATAATGATGTTACTTTTGAATGGACAGGTAGCGATGATATTACACCTACACCTCAATTACTATATTCTTATAAACTCGAGGGGTATGATTCCTCATGGAGCAATTGGGTTTCTTCTACAAATAAAACATATAATGATTTGCCAGATGGAAACTACACATTTGAAGTAAAAGCAAAAGATGAATCGGGCAATGTTGACCCAACTCCAGCATCTCAATCTTTTGTTATTGACACTACGCCTCCCTCAATTTTCATCAAAGGCATATATGAAAAAGAACTCGTCTGCAATAATTTTACCCTAAATGTTACCATAACAGATGAAAGTGGCATCCAAGATGCATGGTGCAATATAGATGGAAAAAGATATAATCTTAGTCGTAATGGCAATTATTACTATACTGAATTCAATGATTTCATAATAACCCATGGCAAGCATTGCCTTAATATAATGGCATTGGATGTTTTGGGACACACAAAAAATAAAACTATAAATTTCACTATGACAAATCTGGAAATAATTCCTTTGTTACCAACTGACAAAGATATTATAACAATGAATGTGCGCCTATCAGAAAGTAATTTTAATTTCACGATATTACAAATTTTTATCAATAACTCTTGGAAAAATTACACCTTGGAACATATTGACAATAAATATACCATAAAAATAGGCCCATATGCACCATTTCAGAATATAACCTATAAAATAAAAACTCAAATGAATAATACGTACTATGTCTCCAGAAATAAAACATTTTATGTAGATACCTCTGACATA
>DRIF01000025.1 GCA_011052825.1 Thermoplasmatales archaeon | reverse complement strand
CAAACCGCCCAATTTTCCACAGGAACTCATGATTGGGAATACTCAGAAAAAATTATAGAACTTCAAAAACCTGTTCAATATTTATGTGTATATGCATTATTTCGCTACCATACTGGAAGAGTATGGTTTGATGATGTAAAAATTGTAAAAACAGATTATTATTTCTTGAATGCCTCATTGAATTCAAATTCTAACAAAATTTATCAGAATAAAACCCTTTTAGAAGGGAATATAATTTTCAATACAACCTATATCTCTCATGAAAGATACATAGAGGTGAATTGCAGGATAAAAGATACATCTGATGAAGATAGAGCATTGACAGTATATTTTTCTCTTCCAATCAATTTAAGTGGCTGGAAATGGGGAGATGATATAAGAAATGAAAGAATAATCAATTTTGATGGGGAAAATATTTATAAAAATTGGAGATGGTTTGGAAATAAAAGATATATATCCCAGTACCCATTTTCCTCAATCTCCAATGAAAGCATAGGGATTTGTTATGGAATTCCTCTTGAATATCCAGTTATTTTTAGAACATACTATATAAAAAATTTATATACAATCTGTTTTGATATTGCCCTCTCAAATAAAACCGTATATTTTCCAAGTGAGGCAAACTTTTCATTTTTTATCTATAAAAACGATTATCCAGAATGGAATTTTAGAGGAGGTGTATCAAAATATTATGAGATATTCCCTAAATATTTTGTAAAAAAAGTTGAAAATGAAGGAATATGGATGCCATTTACAGATATAAGCACAATAAACAATTCAGAAGATTTTTGTTTTATGTTCCATGAGGGAAATAATAATGTAAAATGGGATGACGCTCATGGAATATATTCATTTGTTTATACTGAGCCATGGTTTTACTGGCAGGATATGGGTGATTACAATGAAAAGCCAAATGAAACAAATGTCCTCCAGAGATTATATGAAAATCTAAATTCATCAAATGTATGGAGAAAAATGAATTCAAGAGCAGTAGTTATATGTGGCGTATATAATAAAAGTGGAGGATATTTTTTTGATATACGCAATGCTCCATGGATTAGTGGAAGTGGATGGAGTGCCTTGTTTGCCACAAACACAGACCCAGAGATAATAGAGAATGAAACCTATTGGAACAAAGCTCATGTTATATGGAATCTCACTATCGAACCAGCCTTTCAACAAGCTTTAATAGAAAATGCAACACTTGATGGGGTTTATCTTGATTCGTTACAGGGATATTTCTGGTATTTGAATGATTATAGAGAAGGAAATTTTGAGAATATAACCTTTCCTCTTTCATTTGATTCAGATGGCGTACCAGTAATAGTAGAATTATTCTCACATTATAAGTTTACTAAAAATGTTTCTGAAGATATGCATGAAAATGAAAAACTTGTGATGGCAAATGGAATGGGAACCCTTTCCTTTTTCTTCTTTCCACTCATTGATGTTTCTGGAACAGAAATAAACTGGTTTCCAGATGGAAAATTTCATCCCGCTTCAGATAAAACATTAAATTTTTTGAGAACTCTATCATATAAAAAACCGTACCTTTTCTTGATGAATACCAACTTCAATTTAATGAGCAATAAAGAAGTGGAGTTATATTTCAAAAAATGTACATTTTATGGAATGTATCCAAGCATGTTCAGTCATAACGCATGCAATGAGAGATACTGGGAGAATTCAACTCTTTATAATAGAGATAGAGGTTTATTCAAAAAATATATTCCATTAATAAAAGAAATAGGAATGGCTGGATGGCAACCATTGACGTTTGCAAAGTCAAATAATTCAAATGTTTATGTTGAAAGATATGGAAACGAGAACAACGATACAATATATTTCACTCTCCATAATCCAACAAATTCATCTCAAAATTTTTCTCTTAGAATATATTCTGATGAATTAAATTTAAAAGGCGTAATAAAAATAAAAGAATTGATAGAGAACAGAAGTTTGTATTATGGAGGTATTAATGGAGTTCTTTTATTGAATGGAAGTATGGAAGAAAACGATACATGGATTATTAAAATAGAGAAGATAAATGCCTATTATGTTGCTACATGGGGCAATGATACAAATCCAGGAACTTTTGATATGCCATGGTTAACAATACAACATGCTTCAAATATAATGAAGGCAGGAGACATTGTCTTCATAAGAAATGGTATATATCATGAGCAGGTATTTACCACTAAAAATGGAAATTCAACAGATGGGTATATCACATTTTCTGCTTATCCAGGAGAAAGAGTGGTAATTGATGGAAATGGTGTGAATACAGGAAATACAGGATTTTTCATTTCCCATTCATATATAAAAATGAAGGGTATTGAAATATGTAACTGGAATGATACTGGAATATGGATAACAAATTCTTCAAATATTGAAATTTCTGACTGCGTTGTTCATGATGTCTTTTACGGAATTGGATGTGCAGATGGAACTCATGATTTTTTGCTAAATAATGTTGAAATTTATAATTTCACGCTTTATGGATTTGATGCTTCTCCTTCAGGTGGTAAGGCATGTTACAATGGAACTTTCAATAACTGCACAGCTCATTCAGGTAGAGATGAAAATCAAAACGTCGATGGCTTTGCCTTAGGACATGGAACACAGCAAAATTTTGTATTCAATCACTGCACAGTTTATGATGTGTTTGATGGATTTGATATAAGTGCAAGGAATACAACTCTTTTTTCCTGCTCCGCCCATGACTGCTGGAATGGGGGTTTTAAACTCTGGCAGGATAACATAACTCTAATTAATTGTCTAAGTTACCACAACGTTATTTCAAATGTTGAACTTGATTGGGATGGTGAGCCAGGAAAAATAGTTTTGCAGAATTGCAATTTTGTTGATAGTCAGGTTTACAACATATGGATTGAAAATTCTTCAGATGAACTTTATATGTACAACTGTATTCTTGTAGGAGGAGACAATATAGGGCTGGCATTTGAGGAAATGAATATGAATAATTATTTTGGAGATTACAACATTTTTCATAATGATAATTTTGCAAGAGTTATATCAGTTGGGTATACTGATGAATTTTCGTTGAATGATATTTTAAATGGAACATGGGCAAATTATAGTGGGGAAGATTTTAATTCTCTTGTTTCTTTTTCTCCAGAAAATAATGTTTTTAAAAACCTCTCCCAATGGGACTTTCATCTTATGGATGAAAGCATTGCAGTTGATGCAGGCACTTCTTATAATGCTCCTTTAATTGATTATGATGGCATAGCCAGACCACAGGGAAATGGATATGATATTGGGGCATATGAATATATTGCAAATCAAAGCGTTTCGCCAGACTTCATTTTGATAACTTTTGAAACAAAAAATGAGATTTATGATTGCAATAT
>DRIF01000024.1 GCA_011052825.1 Thermoplasmatales archaeon | reverse complement strand
TTCTCAACATTTGTAAACCCAACAGACGAGCCATCAAAACTGATACCATCCTTAAAAGCATCATTTAAAAATCCTTCTGAAGGAATATGCAAAACCCTTAATTTTCCCAATAAATCTGTAAAATGGATTTGTATCCACCTTATATTATTTTTTTCTATTAATACCTTTATTTTATCTTTGTCCATTAGAATTGGATAATATTTTATTATAAATTTTTTATGGAAATGATTTTGCTTCATATTAAATCTTTTCTAAATAAAATTTTTCAGTAAAAACGAGGAGAGGGAAACTTTATATTTCTTCTTTCATTTAATGTGTGGAGGTAAAAAATGAAGGGAAAAATGCTTATAATTGGAATAGTTGTGGCAGGCTTTTTGACTTCTGCTATTTTACCCGTGGAATCATTTATACAGGAAAATTATGGAGGAAATGAAATAAAAATAAAAACATTTTCAATGTCTCTATCAGAGCCAACTTTTGAGGAGAAAGGAAAATATCTGAGTGTAGATATAAATGAGGCAAATTCATTTTTAATGGAAACTGGAAAGCCAGTTATACCTGTAATAACAAAAGCCTTTACATTTCCAGCTGGGACAGAAATTATGAATGTTGATGTGAACTGCAAATTAAAAGAGTATAAACTGGAGAAAAAGATTGAACCATCTCCATCTCCTGTGATTTTATCTGTTGATGAAAAAGAGGGACTCATACCAGACATACTACCAGATGAGAGAGTGTATGGTAGCGAAGAGTTTTATCCCTCTGAACCATATGAGTATAAGATAGGAGTTGGTTTAAAAGATGATGAGCATGTTCTGTATGTTAATGTAAGATGCTATGCTCAATATTCTCCAGCTAAAGATAAAATATATGTTCCTGAGAAAATAGATATGAAAATAAAATACAAACTTCCAGAAGAATTGCTATTCACTGCTGATGAATATGATATGCTGATAATAACTGATGAAAAGTTTGCGTCACAACTACAGCCATTAATAGACCATAAAAACAGCATAGGAATAAGAACTGTTCTTGAAACAACTCAGGAAATTTATTCAAATTATAATGGAAGAGATGAACCAGAGAAAATAAAATATGCAATAAAGGATGCAATAGAAAAATGGGGAATAACATATGTTCTGCTTGCTGGAGGTAGAGAAGGGCAGACGTTTGAGTGGTATGTGCCAGAGAGAAGGAGTAATAATGATGCAGATTTTGAAAGTGGATATGCCTCTGATTTATATTATGCAGATATTTATAAATATGATCATGGAAAGATTACATTTGAGGATTGGGATAGCAATGGAAATGGAGTTTTTGCAGAATTTTCAAGGTGGGGAGAGAGGAAAGATGTTATGGATTATTATCCAGATGTTTATGTTGGAAGATTGCCATTCCGATATTCATGGGAGGTGGATATCGTAGTTAATAAAATAATTACATATGAAAATACAGCAGATGATTCATGGTTTAAGAAAGCATTTGTTGTGGGAGGAGATACCTCTCCACCTGCTCGAGATGAATATGGAAATATAAGAAGAGGAATTTATGAAGGAGAGATGGTTGCAGATGTTGCGGCAGAAAATTTAAAGAAAGACGGATTTAGCATAGATAAACTATACACTTCTCAGGGAACTTTCTCAAATTATGAAGATATTGTGAACGCATTTGATAAAGGAGCTGGATTTGCCTATCTTTCAGGACATGGAAATCCTGGTGTATGGGGAAACTTCTGGCCAGATGCTGAAACAGAAGAGGAATTTTCACTTGGCTTCACAGTTTTTGATATATGGAAATATTCAAACGGGGCGAAATTGCCAGTTGTTGTTGTTGGAGGATGCCATAATGCTCAATTCAATGTAACAATGCAGTATCTCATGCCATATAATGAGGATGCGGTAATGCATGGAGAATATTATCCTCATGATGGATGTTCATGGATGTTGTTAGAAGAAGGGGGTGGCTCTATTGCATCAATTGGATACACTGGATATGGATATGGATACATCAATCAGTATTGCTTAATAGGTTTAGGAGGATGGATTGAACCTCGTTTCTTCCATGCATATGCAGTTCAGGGAAAGGAATATTTGGGAGAAGTTCACAGCCAGGCAATAACAGATTATATAAACATAATTGATGATGTCAACACTGACCAGATAGATAGAAAAACAATAGAGTCTTGGGAGTTGCTTGGAGACCCAAGTTTGAAAATAGGAGGAGTAGGCTCAATAATTGGAAGAGAATCTAATGGAAATAGGTTTAAAGAATATGAAGATGAAACATTATCATCTGATGATGTTCCAACATGGGAGGTTGGAAATTCATGGACATATGAAATAAGCAATGTTGATTTTGTTCTCAATGAGGTTGAGGAAAGATATATAGATATTCATTTAAAAGCAGGAGAACTTCATTTTGAAGTTACTGAAGCATCTTCAAATTCATATACGGCACAAATTAGTATACCAGATGCTGATGTTGATGTTGCCATTGAAATGGATTTAGGTACTGGAGATCCTCCAATAAATATTTCAGCACATTTATTCAACATAAGCATTGAAGGAAATGTGTATTTTGAAAAATCCACTCTTGGAATAACTGGAGTAGATTTGACAATAACAGCCAATCTTGACTTGAGTAGTTTGCCAATAAACTTTTCAATACCTCCAATAATACAAAAATTGCTTGATATTATTCCCTTCAAAATTACAATTAATTTACAGGCAGATTTTGATTCTCCTTATGAGATAATAAATTTCCCAATAAATACAGACAAAACATGGGGAATTCCTTCAGTAAATGTTACAGTTGATGGAGATATAAAATCCATATGGTTCAGAATAATAAAAGTAGTGAATACATTTGCAAGATTATTTGGCATACAACTCATTCCTCCAGAATATGCAAGACTCCTTCCAGTTATTGATATACCAGAGTTGCTGAATCTTTTCAACATCTCCAACAAAATACAAATTCCAAAAATATGGGATCCTCTCTATCATGATATACATCCATTTAAATGTGCTTCTAAAACATCAGTGAGCGTGCCTGCTGGAACATTCAGTGCATATGATATTCAGATGGTGAGAGCAATTGGACAGATTTATTATTCTTCTGATGCAGAAAATATTGTGAAAATAAAGGGAAATTTCAATGATATCCTTCCAATTGTAGAGGACTTTGATATGGAACTGACAAATATGGAAAAGTAAAAAAACTCTCCATCACCAATAAATAGGTGTTCACATTTCATTATAAAATGCATGATGAAAAGCTCATAAAAGAGATTAAAATTAAAGCTCTTGAGATAAGAAAGTGGGTGATAGAATCAGTTTACAGGGCTGGCTCAGGGCATCCTGGAGGAAGTCTTTCAGTGGCAGACATTATGGCATGCCTCTATTTTCATGAAATGAGACACAATCCAAAAGACCCAAAATGGCAGGATAGAGATAGACTGGTTTTATCGAAAGGGCATGCCGCTCCCGCCCTGTATGCTGCTCTTGCTCTTGCTGGATATTTTGATGTTGAGGAACTGAAGAATTTAAGAAAGGTAGGGCATTTTTTGCAAGGGCATCCCTGCATGAAAAAAGTTCCAGGAGTGGATATGTCAACTGGCTCACTTGGGCAGGGTCTGAGTGCTGCTGTTGGAATGGCAATTGCAGGAAAATTGGATAATAAAGATTACAGAGTTTTTGCTATTTTGGGAGATGGTGAAGTTCAGGAAGGGCAGATATGGGAAGCTGCAAATACAGCATCTCATTACAAGCTTGATAATTTAATAGCAATTCTTGATAGAAATAAACTCCAGATAGATGGCCCAACTGAAGAAATAATGCATATTGAACCACTACCCTGGAGATGGCAGGCATTTGGATGGGATGTTGTTGAAATAGATGGGCATGATATTGAAGAAATTTTGGACACATTTCATGAGGTTAAGTTAAATGAAAAACCAACAATTATAATTGCAAACACAATAAAAGGAAAAGGAGTGTCATTTATGGAAGGAACTCTCTCTTTTCATGGAAAACCTCCAAGCAAGGAGCAATATATAAGGGCTATGAGCGAACTTGAGCAGGCAAGGAGGGAATTGGATGGTTAATGCAAATCTGACAGATAAAAAAAGAAATTTGAGAGATGCATACAGTTCTGCACTTATTGAACTTGGGCAGGAAGATGAAAATGTTGTTGTGCTGGATGCAGATTTAGCTCTATCAACAAAAACAAAAAGATTTGGAACAGTTTTTCCAGAAAGATTTTTTGATATGGGTATTGCAGAAGCAAATATGATGGGAGTTGCTGCTGGATTGGCTAGTTGTGGCAAAACTGTTTTTGTGTCAACATTTGCAGTTTTTGCAACTGGAAGAAGCTATGATGCAATACGTCAGTCAATAGCTTATCCTGAATTAGATGTTAAAATTGTAGCCACCCATGCAGGAATATCTGTTGGAGGAGATGGAGCAAGCCATCAAATGCTTGAGGACATTGCTCTGATGCGTGTCTTGCCAAATATGACTGTTATAGCACCTGCAGATGCAACAGAAATGGAAGATGTTGTAAGAGCAGTATATGAATGCAGAGGTCCATGCTACGTGAGAATAGGAAGAGAATCAGCTCCAATAATTTTTGACAGCCATGGAATATTTGAAATAGGAAAGGGATATATTTTAAGAGATGGTAGCGATATTTCAATAGTTGCAGCTGGGACAACGACCGCAGAAGCACTTAAAGCACATGATATTTTAAAGAAAGATAAAATTGGTGCAAGAATAATTCATATGCCAACTATAAAGCCAATTGATGAAAAATTAATAAAAAAAGCAAGCAAGGAAACAAATGCAATTATAACATTTGAAGAGCATTCAACAATAGGAGGTTTGGGAGATGCAGTTTCAATTGCTCTCTCAAAAAATCCGTCAAAAGTAATAAGGATTGGAGTGAATGATGTATTTGGAGAATCAGGAGGTGCAAGAGAATTGATGGAAAAATATGGACTTACTGCAGAAAATGTTGCAAAGGTAGCTATGGAGATTTTGAAAAACAGATAACCTTTTAAATATTATTTTATTGAATCTCATGATATACATAATAGGAATAGCAATATTTGTTGCAGCAATTATATTTTTGCTTTATATGATTGCAATATACAATAAATTTAAAAGATTGAAGAACGCTGGAGAAGCTACCTTAGGACAAATAAAGGTTGCATTGAAAAAAAGAATTGACATGCTGTCAGAACTTGTTGAGAGCGTTAAAAGTTATGCGAAATTTGAAAAATCAACTCTTGAAAACATAACAAAAATGAGGAGTGAGGTTATGAAAGGAAATATAAAGGATATTAAGAAAATAGAGGGAGAAACAAGAAGATTGTTGGGCGATATAAAAATAATGGTGGAGAATTACCCAGAATTGAAAACGTCCGAAAGTGTTAAAAAATTAATGGAGGAAACATCAAATGTAGAGAATGAGATAGCAAGGCATAGATATACCTATAACAATATTGTTCAAGAGTACAATACAATGAGAGATGTTGTTCCATCAAGCATGATAGCATCTATATTTTCATTTTCAAAGATGGAATACCTTGAATTTGAAGAAATTGGTAAGCCATCTTTAAGGTGGGAAGTTTGAGGGAAAGATGGCAGTTTTTTCTAATTTCGATATTTACGATTTTAATAGCATTTGGTGGATATTTTTTACTAAATTATATCAAATATGATGGGGATCTGGTTATAAATAAATATGAGGTTTATTTCAATCCAGATGGGGATCTGGAGGAAAAATATGAATATGAAGTAAATGGTCATTTTATAATGCTCTGCAGAATATGGAATGCTCCTTTATTATATAATCAGAGTTTTGAAGAGCCTTTTGTAAGGGTGGATAAAATAAATTGTTCATATATTGGTTACGTAAAAGATTATTATGGAAATGTTTATTCTACAGATAATCTATATAAATATGAGATATGGGAAAAAGCTTACATAAATGAGGTTGGTTGTTTCAATCCAGATGGATACGAAAAAGGCATATATAAAATTGAGTATTTTTATACCATATATCCCCCAGTTCAATATGATGGTGAAGTTTATCATATAAACATTAAACTGGCTAACGAACATATCCCATATAAAAATTTCGAGATTTATATTAATAATTCCGCCAAAAATATAATCAAAATTTTTACTCACCCTCCATTTAAAATCTCAAAGGAAAATGATTTTTACATAATAAGAGGAAAGAGCCAGAGAAATGGATTGATTGAATTTGAAATTTTGCTAAATTCAACAAATCAAAAATTTTTATTCCATGATAAAAATTTGATGGAGAAAACAATAAATGAGAATGAGAGATATCATCTTTATTATGGCATAGCGAGCATATTTTCATATGTACTAAAAATAATTGTATTTGCATTTCCTCTTTTAATTGCTGTAATATATTATCTTCATGGAAGGGAAAGAAAATTCTTTGTTCCAAAATATCTTAGCTTCATACCAAAGAAGAGGAAGCCATGGATGGTAAACCTGCTGTTTAAGAAAGATGCAACAGATTTTGACAATGATGGATTATATGCAACATTGCTTGATTTGCATGAGAGAGGAAATATAAGGATTGAAAACGGAAAAGAAATAAAAATAAAATTGATTAGTGAGGAAGGGACGGATAGATATGAAAACAAAGTATATTCTTTCCTAAAAAAGCATTCTGAGAATGGGATTTTCTCTACAAATTTATTGAAAGAGGAAATTAAATCTTTAAAAGGAGATGAAACTGCATTATCAAAATTAAAAAAGGAGATGGATTCATTATATAAAGTGAGAGATGCAAGAGATTTTATTATAAATGGTCGCTATTTAATGCTGAAATATTTTTCTCTTTCACTATTAATCTTTTTAATTTCCATTTCTCTCTATCTAAAATATTTTTATGCCTATCCAGTTTTATTTGATGTATTTTTTTATTCATTGATTTTTTCAATACAATTTCTCTCAACAGTTTTAGCCCCTTCAACGCTTTTTGGAAAATGGAAAAAAGAATATTATAAGGAAAAATTGCAGTGGGATGCTTTCAAAAGATTTCTTCTTGATATGGCTCATTTGCAAAAATATTCAAGAGAAGACATTTTAATATGGAAGGACTGGCTTATTTATGCAACTGCCCTTGGCATTGGAAAAAAAGTTACTGAATCATTTAAAAAACTTGATATCAGAATTGATGAAATAGATTTGGTTCCAGCAATATACATTTCATTTGCTTCTGTCAATAGAACAATGATAGCAACATATTCATCCAGCGGGCATGGAAGTGGAGGATTTAGCGCTGGCGGTGGCTTCGGCGGAGGCGGAGCAGGAGGCAGATAAGCGTTTGTTTTGCAAAAGTGGCATGCATAAAAAATTTAAACAGAAAAAATTTATCATATTATAGCCCCGTGGTGTAGTGGTAGCATAAGGGACTCTGGATCCCTTGACGGCAGTTCGAATCTGCCCGGGGCTACTATTGCCAGTTGTTCGGTTTACTTCTACAGTTGAAAAATTTGGGTGCAAAATATGGAGGAAAAAGGTAAGGACTTCATAAGAGAAATTATTGACGAAGATATAAGGACAAATAGGTATGGGGGAAGAGTTCACACTCGATTTCCTCCAGAACCAAATGGATATTTGCACATAGGACATGCATTCTCCATATGCTTGAATTTTGGAATTGCTGAAGAATATAATGGATTGTGTAACCTGAGATTTGATGATACAAATCCTGCTACTGAAGAGGAAGAGTATGTTAAATCTATTATTGAAGATGTTAGATGGCTTGGATTTGACTGGGAAGATAGATTATTTTTTGCATCTGACTATTTTGAAAAAATGTATGAGTATGCTGTTCAGTTGATAAAAGATGGCAAGGCATATGTTGATGACCTCTCACCAGAAGAAATAAGTGAATATAGAGGAAATTTGACAACTCCTGGAAAAGAAAGCCCCTACCGCAATCGTTCCATAGAAGAAAATCTTGATTTATTCGAGAGGATGAGAAAAGGTGAGTTTAAAGATGGTGAGAAGGTTTTGAGGGCAAAAATTAACATGTCCCATCCAAATATGAATATGAGAGATCCTGTTATGTATCGCATAATGCACAAAAAACATTACAGAACTGGCGATAAATGGTGCATATACCCAACATATGACTGGGCTCATGGATTAGAGGATTCAATAGAAGGAATAACCCATTCAATATGCACTCTTGAATTTGAGAACCATCGCCCTCTCTATGACTGGTTTCTTGACCAGCTTGGAATTCATCACCCAAGACAAATTGAATTTGCACGCCTTAATGTAACATATAATGTTTTGAGTAAACGCATGTTGCGTGAACTTATTGAAAAGGGATATGTTAGAGGATGGGATGACCCGCGCCTACTCACCATAAGAGGAATGAGGAGGAGAGGCTACCCTCCAGAAGCAATAAAAAATTTCTGCAGAAGAATTGGAGTTTCAAAAACAAATAGAATAATTCCATTTGAATTTCTGGAGCATTGCGTGAGGAAGGAATTGAATAAAACAGCCCCCCGCTTCATGGGAGTTCTTAACCCTCTTAAAGTAACAATTGAAAATTATCCTGAGGGAAAAGTTGATTATATGAACGTGATAAACAATCCTGAAGATGCATCGGCTGGAACAAGAAAAGTTCCTTTTTCAAAAACAATATATATTGAAAAAGATGATTTCATGGAAAATCCTCCAAAAAAATTTTATCGACTTTCTCCAGGAAGAGAGGTTCGCCTGAGAAATGCATATCTTATAACATGCACAGATTTTATAAAAGAGGATGAAAAAATTGTTGAACTAATATGCAGAGTGGATCCGCAAAGTAGAGGAGGGGATGCTCCTGATGGAAGAAAAGTTAAAGCGACTCTTCACTGGGTTTCTGCTTCTCATGCAATTGATGCAGAAGTTCGCATTTATGATAAGCTATTTACAGTTGAAAATCCCACAGGATATAAAGATGCTGATTTTAAAGAATTTTTGAATCCCAATTCTTTAAAAATAATTAAAAACTGCAAGGTTGAACCTGCTGTAAAAAAACTAAAACCATTTGACAGATTTCAGTTTGAGAGAGTGGGATATTTCTGCATAGATCCTGATACAACTTCAGAAAAACTCGTTCTCAATAGAATTGTTGAATTGAAAGATACATGGTCAAAAATAAAGAGTAAGTTGGGCGGAGATTCTTTCAAAAAAGATTGAGAATTTAATTAATTTTAAGCAGTTGATCAAAATCCAAAAGAATGAAATAAAAAATGTGCATTAATTTTTGTGTCAATAAAAATTAGAACAGCAACAAAGCAAATAGAAAAAAGGATAATAAAAATTGCAAATGAATTGAAAAGCAATCCATATAAGATTTTACCAGAATGCGCAGGTGACTGTGCATCATGCTATTTTGATAAATTGAAAAAAGAGATTGATAAATTAAAGAATGAAAGATATTGTGAGAGGATAGCAAATAAAAAAGGATTTTTATCTGCTCTTGCATCAACAATTCTGCTTTCAAATCAAAAAATCCCTCATGTTGCATTTATTAGAATAGGTAATGAGAATGTATATTATGCAAAAAGAGGAAAGGTTGAGGATGAACTTTTGATGTCAATTCAGAACTGGGATAAACCAAATTTAAGATTGATTGCTTACCAAAAGATAGCGAAAAAGAAAAAATTAAATCTTTTTTCACTTCCTGATAAAATTATCTGCTCAAAGTCACCACCTGAAGAATTCTTGAATTTTTTGCAAAAAAAATTTTTTTGTGATGAAAAAGAATATATATTGATAAAATGGAGGGAAAAAGAAATAAAATGTTGTGGAGAAAAAAATACTGTTGCTGAGATGAAACAATATTTTTATTATCCAGATTTTGAAAAAGAGATAGAAATGGATGCAAAAGTTAACACTGTTGAATGCGCAAATAAATGCGAAGATTGCGTTATAAAAGATGCAATTGAACAAGAAGTTGATTACACTCAGTATCTGAAGGGAGGAATATCAGATAAAAAATTTCTGGATAATTACAGGAAAAAAATTCTGTGGAAGATTGAAAAGAAAAAAGTTCTGATTTTATCAAATAGATGTTATGGGAATAACGTTGATAAATTTTTAGAAGAGTTGAAGCCGAGAGAATGGGAAAAGGAAGCAATAAATGAAATATTGAAATATGAAAATAAAGCAGTTATAATTGAGCAACCATCATCTGCAAAATTGCTTGAAAAATATGGAGTAAATATTCAAAAATTGAGGAAGGAATATTATGAAAATAAAAAAAGGGAGAAACTGAAAAATCTTCCTGTTATAGAAGGAGATGAGCTTGCAAAATTTATAGATAATCTTGCAAGAATATACAGAATGGAGGGAAAAGAAGGTGTTTTGAGAACAATAAAAGAGGAAAAGATGGATGTGAAGAAGAAATCAATTTCATATTCATTTTTGTATGCATTAAACGTGAAGGGAGAAGAATGGAAATATACAAAAATGGAGAAAGAATTTGGAGAACATCTCTCAATTTATGTGAGAAAGCTTTTTGAAACAGAGGGTGAAGAATATAAAAAAATTCTTGAGGAGATGCTGAGAGAGATTGGTTAGAATGGCAGTGGAAAAATCATGTGGTGGTGTAATATTTAAAGATGAAAAATATTTGCTTCTAAAATATGGATGGGGTCACTGGGGATTTGTTAAAGGAAATATTGAAAGAGGAGAAAGCATAGAAGAAACTTTTTTGAGAGAAGCTGAAGAAGAAGCTGGTTTAAGAAAAGAGGATTTGAAGATAATAGAAGGATTTAAAGAAAAAATAAGTTATTTTTATAAAAAAGATGGAAAAACAATATACAAGGAAGTAATCTATTTGCTGGCCGAAAGCAAAACATATAATGTTACATTATCACATGAACATACTTCATATGAATGGGTAAAGTATGAGGGGGCAATAAAAAAAATTACATATGAAAATGATAGAAATGTTCTGAAAAAGGCAAATGAATTTTTAAGCAGGAAGAGATGATTTCTATCCATACATCATTGGAGATTCTGGATACATTGGTTTTGATGGTTGTGCCTCCTTTATGTGAGCTTTTATCTGCTGTTCAATTGCCTCTGCCTCTTTATAAAGTGGCTCTGGGTCTATTTTTATTTCTGGTAACATTTCGTTTATAACCTCCAAGATTTTTGCTGATGCTTTTGCATCTGGATAATTTGCATGTGTTCCTGCAAGCAGGCAAGAAACGTCAAAATTTTTTCTCCTTCCCTCATATAACAATATCCCAGACAGTCCGCTAACCATTCCTTCTTTCATGAGTTCAACGTTGTATTTTTCAAATAAATCTTTTGCTTTTTCAGTACTTCCAACACCCATCAAAGGGACTTCTTCTTTCATCTCTCCGAGATTAAATCCTTCAATACAAACTATTGTCTCGCATTTATTTTTATTGCACCATTCAATTATTTTATTTGCCAATGGCCTCAGCATAGCGGGAGGAGGAGAGAATTCAGATAAAATGACTACAAGCTGATTGCACATTCCATATGGTCCACATTTTTTTTCTCCTGCATATACTCTCACAGGTGGAAGAGGTTCAGAATGTGAAACCACACTAAGTGGAGGGAAATAGTCAGATAAAAATGTTGCGATCATATGCAATTTTAAAGTATCCACAACAAATCTTCCAGCTATAGTTCCAACAAGTCCAATTGTTGGAAAACCTGTTATGACAAATGCATTTTCCAGCCCAGCTTTCTCATATTCATAAATTTCAATTCCGTCCATAGATTTTAATGTTCTTTTAATTTTTAATGTTTCTGTATAAAAACTAATTTATTTGATTTTCTTTTACTTATATGCTAAAGCTGGGTGTTCTTGTTTCTGGAAGAGGAAGTAACTTGCAGGCAATAATAGATGCTTGCAAAAATGGATTGCTTAACGCAGAAGTTTCTGTTGTTATAAGTGATAATGAAAAAGCTTTTGCTCTTGAAAGAGCAAAGAAAAATGAGATTGATGCATACTTTGTTGATGCGAAAGATAGGGAAAAGCACGAAAAGGAGGTTGATAAAATTTTGGAGAATTACGGCATCGGGCTGGTGGTTGGAGCTGGATATATGCGAATACTATCTGAATGGTTTATAAAAAGGTGGTACGGAAGAATCATAAATATTCATCCTTCTTTGCTCCCATCTTTTAAAGGAATAGATGCACAGAGACAGGCTCTGGAATATGGTGTTAAGCTCGCAGGATGCACAACCCATTTCATGGATGAGAAGGCAGACCATGGACCAATAATACTGCAGGCATGCGTGAAGGTTAAAGAAAATGATACAAGAGATAGTTTGGCAGAGAGAATTTTAAAAGTTGAGCATCAAATACTCCCAAGGAGCATAGATTTATTTGAGAAGGGAAGATTGATTATAGATGGCAGGAAAGTAAGAATACTTCCTGGAGATACATGGATTGAGAAATACAGTTATTCCGATGTTTTCTATTCCTATGGCTATTAACCAAAAATAATATTAACAGAATTTTTTTGAGTTGAATAGGTGTATGAATGAAAAATCAGGAAATTGCAAAGATACTGTATGAAATTGCAGCTTTGCTTGAAATTGAGGGAGTTGAATTTAAGCCAAGAGCTTACAGAAAAGCGGCTCAGAATATAGAAAGTTTGAGCGTTGACATAGAAGAACTTTATAGAGAAAATAAGCTGGAAAAAATACCAGGAGTTGGAAAAAGTATTGCTGGGAAAATTAAGGAATATATTGAAACAGGAAAAATAAAGAAGCTGGACGAACTTCGCAAAAAAATACCAATTGATATTGAAAGTTTATCAAATGTCGAAGGACTTGGTCCAAAAATGATTAAAACACTCTATGAAAAACTTGGGGTGAAGAATATTAATGATTTGGAAAAAGTTGCGAGAGAAGGAAAAATTAAAGAATTAAAAGGATTTGGAGAGAAAATTGAGAGGAAAATTATTGAGAATATAGAAATTGCAAGGACAAGAAAACATCGCTTTCTGCTTGGTTTTGTTTTGCCTGAAGCATATGCAATAATTGATGAAATCAAACCATATGTGAGGAAAGTTGACTTGGCGGGCTCAATAAGGAGGAGGAAGGAAACAATAGGAGATATTGACATTCTTGCTGTATCAAATAATGTTGAAAAAGTTATGAATGTTTTTACAGAAATGAAGAGAGTTGAAAAAGTTCTTGCAAAGGGAACGACAAAATCTTCAGTAAGGCTTAAAAGTGGTGTTCAGGTTGACTTGAGAGTTGTCGAAAAAGAGAGTTTTGGTTCAGCACTGCAGTATTTTACTGGAAGTAAAGAGCATAATGTTGAGTTGAGGAAAATTGCAATAAAAAATGGATATAAATTGAATGAATATGGTTTGTTTAAAGGAGAAGAAAGAATTGCAGGAGAGGATGAGGAGGATGTTTATAAGGCATTGGGAATGCAATGGATTCCTCCAGAATTGAGAGAAAATAGAGGAGAAGTGGAGGCATCTTTATCAAATAAACTGCCAAAAATAGTTGAGTATGAGGATGTCAAAGGAGATTTACAAATGCACACAAAATGGAGTGATGGAGCAAATACAATAGAGGAAATGATTGAGAAAGCAGTTGAGTTGGGACATAAATTTATTGCAATAACTGATCATGGAGGGAGTTTAAAAATAGCTGGAGGGATGAATGAGGAAAAATTGATTGAACAGGGAAAAGAAATAGAGAGGTTAAGAGATAAATTCAATGATATTCATATATTCCATGGTATAGAAGTAAATATAAAAAAAGATGGGAGTTTGGATGTTGAAAAAAGTACGCTTAAGGAAGTTGATGTTGTTCTTGCAAGTATTCATTCAGCATTTAGAATGGATGAAAGAGATATGACCTCCCGCTTAATTAAGGCAATTGAAAATGAATATGTTGATATAATAGCGCATCCAACATGTAGAATAATCCAGAAAAGAGAACCTATAAAGGTGGATATTGAAAAAGTGCTTGAAAAAGCAAGAGACAATAATGTAACGATGGAAATAAATGCCTATCCAGACAGACTTGATTTAAATGATATAAATACAAAGAAAGCAGTTGATATAGGGGTGAAACTTTCCATAGGAACAGATGCTCATAATAAAGAACATTTGCAGTTTTATGAATTTGGAGTTGCAGTTGCAAGGAGAGGATGGGCTGAAAAAAAGAGTGTGATAAATACATACACTATAAAAGAGTTGGAAAAATTGTTCAGTAAATAAAAATTTTATCCCATTTCTTCCCATAAAGTTTTATTCCATGCTTCATACAATTCATCTCTATCTAAATCAATATATTTTTTCATTTCATCTCCATCATATATTGTAAGCTTCTTTCCCTTAACTTCTCCAATTCTGTATATTGAAAGTTCATCAAAGATTTTTTTGAAATTTCCCTCCTCTGTTTTATCAACTTCAACAATCCATCTTGTATTGCTCTCTGAGAATAATTTAAAATCTGTTCTCAAGTTTTTTATTGGATACAGACATATTTCAGCACCTTTGCCACCTATAACCATCTCAGCCAGAGAAACAGCCATTCCTCCATTTGAAATATCGTGGCATGCTTTTATATAACCTTTTTCTATTGCAGAAACAACTTTTTCAATGCTACTTTTCAGCAAATGAGGATTGCTTCTTGGCACTTTTCCTGCATTTATTTTTAATGCCTGGTAATATTCACTTCCTCCCATCTCCCTTTTTGTTTCTCCAATTAAATATATTGGATTTCCTTCTTTTTTAAAACTTGAAGTGATGCATTTCCTCACATCATTAACTATTCCAACAGCCATAATTGTTGGAGTTGGGGCAACGCTTCCTTTTGTCCCCTCATTATAAAAACTAACATTTCCAGATGCAAATGGAACTTCCAAAACAGAAGCCATATCCTTTAATGCTCTTAAACTTTCAACAAACTCTCCCATCCTATCTGGCTTTTCAGGATTTCCAAAGTTTAAACAATCTGCAAATGAGTTAACCCTTGCTCCCACTGCTGATAGATTTCTGCACGCTTCATCCACAGCTGAGCATGTTCCCCAGTATGGATCTATTGAAGTAAGATTAGGATTTACATCAGATGTTACTGCTAATCCCCTAAATGAGTTATCAATTGGCTTTATAACTGAGGCATCTGAGTGAGTTTGTTTTTCTATTCTCCCATTCATTGGTTTTATTATTGTTGAACCCCTCACTTCAAAATCATACTGTCTAACAACCCATTCCCTGCTACATACGTTATATGAGGATAAAATTTTCAAAAGAATTTCATTTAGGTCAGGAATTTCAAATTCTGGCTCTTCATATTCTTTTTTGATAGGCAAATTCCATTTTCTTTCATATTCCACCCCTCCAATCTGAAATAGGAGCTCCAGTTCTCCTATTTTCTGCCCCTTGTAATAAATTCTTATTAAAGGCTCTTCAATAACTTTTCCTATGGCAACCGCCTCCACATCCCATCCTTCAAATATGTTCAAAACTTTCTCAACATTCTCCTCCTTAACAACAATAAGCATTCTTTCCTGGCTTTCTGAAACCCATATTTCCCATGGTTCCATGTCTCTTTCCCTTAGAGGCACTTTATCAAGATAAATTTCCGCTCCAAAACCACCTTCATATGAAGTCTCACTGCAAACGCAGGAAAGCCCCCCGCCTCCCATATCCTTCATTCCTTCCACAAGTCCTTTTTCATTGCATTCCAGACATGCATGAATGAGAGGTTCTTTTGTTATTGGATCGCCAAGCTGAACAGCAGTTATTGATTTTTCTTCTGATTCTTCCTTCAACTCTTCTGAGGCAAATGTTACTCCATGGATCCCATCTCTTCCTGTTTTCCCTCCAGCATATATAAGTATATCGCCTGCTCTCTTCACGCTACTGTGGGCGAGTTTGTCTTTCTTTACTATACCCACACATCCAACATTAACTAAACAATTTCCAATATAGCTGTTATGAAAATAGACCTGTCCAGCAATGGTTGGTATTCCAACCCTGTTTCCATAATCTCTTATTCCCTCAACAACCCTGCTGAATAAATATCTCGGATGTTTAACACCAGATGGTAAATCCTCGTGCCTAAAATCCAACTTTCCAAAAAACAGTGGGTCAATTAAAGCAACTGGCTGTGCACCCATACACAGCACATCTCTCAAAATTCCTCCTATTCCTGTAGCTGCCCCTCCATATGGCTCAATGGCAGACGGATGGTTATGGCTTTCTAAAGCAACAACATAATAATGATTTTCATCAAAATCTAGCACACCTGCATCTTCTCTTGCAACAATTTTATCTTTTGCTATACTATAAACATACATTCTTAGATAATGCTTTGATGATTTGTAACAGCAATGTTCACTCCATGACTGAGCTATTGCCTCAAGTTCTAAATCAGAAGGTAATCTATTTCTTCTCATGAAATAATCCCGTATTTTTTTCATTTCTTCCAAACTTAATGCAAGACCCATTGACCTACTTATTTCAACTAATGTTTCATCATCTGCATCAATTAAATTTATTCTCCGAATATATCCATCTTTTATGAAAAGTTCATTCATGGACATCTTCTATCTCTATAGAATAATCATGTATTACAGGGTTGGTTAATAATTTTTTACACATTTCCTCAACTCTTTCCCTTGCTCTATCTTTATCTTCTTCATCAATGAAAACTTCAATTGATTTTACAACCTTAACCTTTTTAACCTCCTTAAAATGAAGTAAATTCAAAGCTTTTGTTATATTCTTACCTTCAGGGTCAACTATTCCTCTCTTAAGACGTATATCTATTTTTGCCTTGAGCATTATGATACATCTCCTCTAAAATGACAGGAGGGACATTCATAGGTTAATGGTCTATCTCCAGTATCAATTATTTCAAATATTTTGTCACAATTTGAACACGTAATCAATTTGCTAATCCCTTCAATCTTTTTTCCTTTTATCACTCCTTCTTTCCCACAGTTGGGGCACGCATAGTAAACTGGTCTTATGCCATCATCAGATATTGTAAAGGTTGTTTTGCAATTACTACATACAATTTTTTTAAGTGCAGGTGAAACCAGTTTTATTTCTTTTATTTTTTCCTGAGGAGTTGCAAAATATAAAATTATCTCCACCACTAAAAAAACTATGTAAATCACCACTCCAATTATGCTCCATGTTTTTAAAGATAGAAGCAATTTAGTTCCATTCATAACTTCATTTAGTGCATCAATGAAAAGCCATATGAAGTATATTATTGATATAATGACTATAATCCTAAGTAAATTTTTTTGTTTCATCTAAGGAGTTATTTTTTATCCCTTTATAAATTTTTATAAGATTTTCTCAGTTCTCTTCTGCTCTTCATGGCATATGGAAGATGTTCCTTGTAAACAATATACAAAAATAAAAATGAGAAAATGAATGCAAATAATGAAGTTATTGAGGAAACGATTCTATTTGTTAAGGAATAAGATATTGAAATTATTAGTGAAATCCATAAAATCATGCCCACAAGCATCGATATAAAAAAATATTTTTTTCTTGAGTTTCTTTTAACGCCGGTGCCAATTAAAATTCCAAGAGAGCAATTAATGAATATTGATGAAATCGGAATTATAATCAAAGCCAAATTTTCCATGCTTATATTCAAATTAACTCCAAATATTAGAGTTGCAAAAGAGGAGGAAAAACCCATTCCAAAAGAAGCTCCATATAATGGAAGGCCCTCATCATAAAATTTTTTTAGATTGAGAATAGCAAGCTTTACAGTCTGCTCAAGAAAAGAGAATATAAAGGAGAAGAAAAGGATGGTATCCAGATAAATATTTTCTTCAGAAATAATTGGATACATAACCATTCCTTCTATAAGATATATTATCCCACCAAGAAAAATTCCAGCAATAAATATTATGAAAATATATCTCTCCTGAAATTTTCCCTCATACCCTCCTATAAGTATGTAAAGCAAAAAAATTGCAGGTATTATGCCGAGAGGAAGCAACAAAGTATTGAGTTCCACATTAGCAAATGTTCTGGTCATTTAATTGCTTTTTGTTTATCCTATAAAGGTATATAAGCATCCAAATTATTATACTTTGATGAAAATGAGGAAAAGAAATTACATTCCAATTGTGCTAATATTCTTGATCATCATACTTATTTTTGCAGAAATAGTTTCATATGGAGAAGAAATTTCAAAAATTTCATCTCCAAAAAAACTTTGTGTTGGAGGGAGCGGAGAAAACAATTATTCAAAAATACAGGAGGCAATTAATGATGCAATAAATGGAGACACAATTTTTGTTTATAGTGGTATATACTATGAAAATATTGTTATAGACAAAAAGCTGAGTATTATTGGAGAAAGTAAGGAAAACGTAATAATAGATGGAGGGAAAAATGAGAGCGTTGTGGAGATAATTTCGGATTATGTTGTTCTTAAAAATTTAACGATACAGAGGAGTGGGGGAAGAATGCCAAGTGCTGGAATTAAAATTCATTCTGCTCACAATGAAATATTAAACTGCATAATCACGAAAAATTTTGATGGAATATCCATGGAGCGTTCCTCATACAATCTCATATCAAATTGCAGTATATATTCAAACAATGATGCTGGTATATGGCTACATATCGGTAGTAAATATAATAAAATTTCACGTTGCAGAATATATTCAAATGGATATTATGGAATATGGATACAATCTTCCAACAGATACAACAGCATATCCAATTGCAGTATATATGAAAATGGAGGAGGAATTTCAATATGCTGTTCAAGTGATTCAAATGAAATATCTTACTGCACATTTAGAGAAAATAGAGGAGAAGGAATAAAAATATCCAACTCAAATGATAACAAAATATTTCTAAACAATTTTATAGAAAATAAAAAAAAGCCATGTGACAAAAAAAACAATTACTGGGATAATGGAGAATATGGAAACTACTGGAGTGATTTTGATGAGCCATCAGAAGGAGCTTACGATAACGACAGCAATGGCATAATAGATAAACCATATTCAATTTCTTGTGGAGATATCAAAGATAATTATCCTCTTGCAAAAAAGGTTGAGATAGGCATAAATAAAATCCCGAATGTAATTATATTAACCCCATCTAACAATTCAACAGTTTCTGGAAAAATTGTTATAAGTGGGAAGGCAAATGATTCTGATGGCTCTGTAAAAAAAGTTGAGATAAAAATTGGGAATTCAAGTTGGATTGAAGTTAATGGAACCAAATCCTGGAATTATGAATTTGATACAAAAAAGATTACAAATGGAGAATATTTTGTAATGGCAAGAGCATACGATGGATATGAATATTCCCAAATTTATTCAGTAAAAATAAATGTTGATAATAAAAAAGATAAAACGCCTGGATTTGAAATATTTTTAATATTTATGTCAATCCTAATGGCATATGTTATAGGCAAGAAACACCACAAAATTTAATATAAAATCCACATATAACGAAAGATGGACGAAATACTTGATTATATTGGAGTGAAAAGTATTGAGAATCTTTTCAGTATTATTCCTGAAAAAATAAGGATAGCTGGCTTGAATTTACCTGACGGAAAAAATGAGAGAGAAGTTGAGATGAAGATAAAAAAAATACTGAATATGAATAAATCTTTTTTTGAAATGCCCTCCTTCCTCCCAATAATAAAACCTCATTATGTTCCTCCAGCAGTTGATGAGATAGTTGGAAGACAGGAATTTTACACATCATACACACCATACCAGCCAGAAGCATCTCAGGGAATTCTTCAGGCAATGTTTGAGTATCAATCTATTATTTGTGAGTTGACAGGAATGGATGCTTCAAATGTCTCAATGTATGATTCTTCCACCGCCTTAGGAGAAGCTTCTTTAATGGCGTGCAGAATAAAGAAAAGAAATAAAATTTTGATTCCAAAAAATGTTTTCTGGCATAAAAAGAGTGTTTTATATAACTATGCAAAAGGAGCAAATCTTAAAATTGTTGAGGTAGAATATGGAGAGGATGGAAAAATAAAAACAGATATAAATGAAAAAGATGTTGCTGGAATATATATTGAAAATCCAAATTTTTTTGGAATAATTGATGATAGGTATGATGAAATTGAGGAAATGAAGGAAAATATGGATGCAATACTAATTGTTGGAGTTGATCCTCTCTACCTTTCAATATTCAATCCTCCTTCTTATTATGGGGCAGACATTGTAATTGGAGAGGGATATCTCGGCAACTATATGAACTTTGGAGGGCCATCCCTTGGAATATTTGCATGTAAAAAAGAGTTCATTCGTCAGATGCCTGGCAAAATAGTTGGTGCCACTACTGACATAAATGGCAAGAGAGCTTTCTGCATGACTTTGCAAACGAGAGAACAGCACATAAGGAGGGGAAAGGCAACAAGCAACATATGTTCAAATCAGGCATTATGCTGTATTGCATTTTTGGCTTATGTTTCAATTATGGGAAGAAATGGTTTGCAAAGGGTGGCAATTGAAAATATGAAAAATGCAAAATATATGGCAGATAGACTACAAAAAATTGGTTTTCGCCTTCCTTTTAATTCAAAATTCTTCAACGAATTTGTGGTTGTGGGAAATATAGATGGAAAGAAACTGAATGAAAAACTCTTTGAGAAAAATATTCAGGGAGGTTTACCAGTAAATGAATATTTAAAAAATGGAATATTATTTGGAGTTACAGAAATGCATTCTAAAGAAATAATTGATTATGCAGTTGAAAAAATAAAAGATGTGATGGAGGAGATTCAATGATGGCAAAATATGATGAACCACTGCTAAATGAAATTGAGAAGAGAGATGATGATAAAATTTTTGAAGTCGAGAGAGAGAAACTGAATATACCAAATCTTAATGAAAGAGAGGTTGTGAAACATTTCATACATTTAAGCCAGATGAATTATGGAGTTGATACTGGATTTTATCCCCTCGGCTCATGCACAATGAAATATAATTATAAATTGATGGAAAAGGTAGTAAAAAATGATAAAATTAATTATGTTCATCCATTGCAGAATGAAAAAAGTGTTCAGGGATGCCTGCATATAATTTATGAACTTGAAAAAATGCTATGTTCAATAACTGGAATGGATGCATTTTCTCTTCAACCATGTGCAGGAGCGCATGGAGAACTTACAGGAATGCTTATCGCAAAAGCTTATTTTGAAAGCATAGGAGAAGAAAGAAAAGAAGTGATAATTCCCGATTCAGCTCATGGAACAAATCCTGCATCAGCAAAAATGGCTGGCTTTGAAGTCACTGAAATTCCCTCAAAAAATGGCAAGGTTGATATGAATGCACTGAAAAATGCAATAAGTGAGAAAACTGCAGCATTCATGCTTACAAATCCAAATACACTCGGCATTTTTGAAGAGGAGATAATTGATATTGCAGAAGAAATGAAAAAAGCGGGGGCAATTCTTTACTATGATGGAGCGAACATGAACGCTATACTCGGAAAAACAAATCCTGGCATAATGGGTTTTGATATAGTTCACCTCAATCTTCACAAAACTTTTGCCACGCCTCATGGAGGAGGAGGACCTGGGGCTGGTCCAGTTGGAGTGAAAAAATATCTGGAGAAATTTCTGCCTGTTCCAAGAGTTTGTAAAAAAAATGGGGATTATTTTTTTGATTATAACAGACCATATTCAATTGGGAAAATAAGCAATTTTTATGGTAACTTTTCGGTTTTACTAAAAGCATATGCATATATACTTTTGAAAGGGAGAGAACTTGAGAAGATAACAGAAAGAGCGGTTTTAAATTCAAATTATTTAATGGAAAAGCTTAGAAATGCAGGATATGAAGTGCCTTTTTATGGAAGAAGAATGCATGAGTTTGTTCTCTCTTTATCAAAATTGAGGGAAAGAGGTATAAAAGCTATTGATGTTGCAAAAAGATTGCTTGATTATGGATTTCATCCCCCCACAATATATTTTCCATTGATTGTTGAGGAAGCATTTATGATAGAACCAACTGAAGATGAAAGCAAAAAAACGCTTGATGAATTTGCAGATACCATGAAAAAAATATTGCATGAAGATGAAGAAATTTTAAAAAATTCTCCACATAACATGCCTGTAAGGAGGGTTAATGAAGTGATGGCTGTGAGAAATGCCATATTAACATGGAATGATTTAAAAATACATTGATTCTCCTGTAGAAGTGAATGGATTTAGCCAGTTCATGATGATTTTTATCGCTTTTCAATAATGCAAGAGAAAAAATTTTATGGAACATAATCATTTACCTTCATGAAAAAAATTGTTGTTTTGCTGATTTTATTTACAATTTTAAATTTATTCAGTTCAGTTATTCCTTCAAAAGGTTTAATGGAGGAGAAAAAACCTTCCAGTTATAGTGAGTTAGTTTCATGGTATCGCAACCTTGAAAAAAATTATCCTCAATATATTGAAATTTTTAAAGCGAATGAGATATATGGATTTGGAAAAATTGATGGAGGATATGATGCATATTATGTTCGCATTACAAACGAGAGTAATGGATTTCATAAACCAGAAGTTTTGTTTATTGGCTCCCCGCATGGGGACGAGACAGTTGGAACAATTGGCTTATACTGGACTGTAAAATGGTTTATGGAAAAAATTGATGAGGGAGATAAATGGATTAAATGGCTTGTTGACAACAGAGAGATATACATTGAAGTAAGTCACAATCCTTATGGCTTTGACAATCGCCAGAGATGGGATTATAATGAATGGGATTTGAATAGAGAGGCAGATTATAACTGGCAGGGATATAACTCAGAATTATGGGGAAGTGTGAATGGAAAATTATTGTACAGTTTCATAAATGACCATGCAATAAGAATTGCAACAGATTTTCATGGAGGAACAAGAATGTTGCTGTATCCTTGGGCATCTACCCATGAAAATATTGAAGCAAAAAGCCCTTTCAGTGGAAAAAAATATGATTATGCCCCTCCTGATTTTTATTTTTACCACACTACCTGTTTGAGAGTTGGCGAATATATGGGAGACTTTGGGGGAAAATTGGAGGAAAGCAACATAGGAACAATCCCCTCAACTATTGGATATATGGCGCCCGGCTGTCTGGCAGACTGGGGATATGGAGGAAATGTTGTTAAAAATCCATCTGAAGATGAATTTGTGAATGATGAAATTTTTGGGAATTATGATGGATGCGGGATTATGTGGGTTTCTCCTGAAATGTCCAGAATTAAAGATCCTCCTGAATGGCAGTTTGGAGACGAAAAAAATGGATATATATCAGAAGTAATAAGATTTGTTCTGCATCAAACAGATTTGGCACAGCCATATATAAGATGGATTTACCCCGAGAACAATTCATTTGCATCAGATAGCATAAAAGTTGAATGGCAGGTTTATGGATGTTTGGCTGTAGATGAAACTTACATAACTTATTCTTTTTGCAAGAATTTTTCAAATGCAACTAAAGGAGAAATTCATAATGACTATGAAGGAGAATATAGAGGAGGAACATACTGGGATGGAAAAATATGGGAGGAGGAAATAAAAATTCCAGAAAACGCTAATGAAATATACATACAAGCTTTTGCAAGAGTTGATGGAGTATATAAAGAAATAGTTGCCCCAGATGTATATGGTGATTCATTTTTGCGCATTGTGAAGGAGAGAACAGATGAAAATTATACAGAGATTTTATCTACTGCAGACGGAGAGGAGATTATAAAAGGGAATTTATGGTGGAAATCTCCTGTAATGCATATAAGGATAGGAGGGATATCAAAACCAAAAGAAGGGTATTTATATGTAATGGGAAAAGAGATTTTGAATTTGAAGAACAAAAAAACTGTGATAATTGGCGGAATGGATGTTGTTGTAAAAGGAAATTATGAGAGAGTGGAATTTTATGTTGATAATGAACTAAAATTTAATGATACCAGTCCTCCATTTAAATGGCATATAGAAAAATTGATTGGAAAGCATGAAATAAAAGCTGTCATGTATTATAGTAAAGAATTCTATGAAGATAAAATTGGTGCATGGATTTTCTCCCTATAACAAAATTATTCAAGCTTCACATTTTTATGACCTTTATATTTTCCATCATAGTATTTAGCTGGTGGAGAAGACAGCCTTTCAAAAACTATCTGGCACAATTTATCTCCGCTCTTCAGTTCAATCTCTTTATGGGTATTGAAGCATGATATGGTCAAGCATCCCTCAAATCCTGCATCAACTTTTCCAAATGAAGATATTATTCCTTTTCTTGCATATGTAGAGCGTAGCCAGAGTTGAGCGGTGATTGTTTTTAATTTGATGTATTCTTCAGTTGATACTGCAAACCATGTCATTGGAGGAATCGAAGCTTTCCTGACTGTTTTTCCATCAATAAGTATTTCTTTTATTGTCAAATCGTAACCATTCGGAGTTAGATTTTCCTCTCTAAACGGTTCAATAGATAATTCACCTTCCAAAATTGATTTTTTTATATCCTTATCAGATAATATCATTCCACTAATTCCACATTCTTTGCTCTCAATCCCTTATCCGTATTTTCAAGGTCAAACGACACCTTCTGCCCTATTTTAAGGCTAACAAATCCTTCCATTTTTACATCAGAGTAGTGAACAAAAGCATCCTTTTCTCCATCTACTCCAATGAAACCGTACCCTTTTTTATTTACCCATTTTTTAACGATTCCTTCCATATTTTTCCCCCATTTCACATTAAAATCGTATATAAAAATATTTGGGGATATGCATTAAAGTCAAACCTTCTGCACAATATAATCTATTCCCTCCTTGGTTATTCTCAAATAATCTTTATTCTTCAATTCAACAAATTTGTCATCAACAAGAGAATTGATTTCTTCTTCAATATTTTCATTTCCCATTTTGAGTTTCAACAAATCTATTCTCATCCACCCTTCTCTGTTATCAACATTATAAATAAGCAAATTTAAAAGAATGTCTTCCACAACTTCACTATTTTTCATCTATGGTTAAATTATAACAATATATATTACTTTTTATTTTTTGGAGCCCATCCAAAAAATCGATTTATTTTTTAATTACATCTTTTTATTAAATTGAAAGATAAAAAGAGGAGGGAATGGGATGTATAAAAATGAGATAAGTGAATATAATTCTATCGGAATTTGCGAATTTGGACTGAATAAAATATTGCACACAAGAGAAGCAATAGCATTAATGAACAATAATTTGCCATATAATCTTATTCCAAAGAAGTTCATGGGAATATTTGTAATAAATAAAACATTCGACGAAGTT
>DRIF01000023.1 GCA_011052825.1 Thermoplasmatales archaeon | reverse complement strand
CATATCCTTGGCTTCCTGTGGAGAAGCAGGCTCCAGACATGGTATGTTTGCCAATTTCGCATAATAACGATTATCCTGCTCGTTCTGTGAAGAATGCATTGAAGGATCATCTGCAGAGACAAGAACAAAGCCTCCTTCTGTTCCAGCATATGCTAACGTCATTAAAGGGTCTGCAGCTACGTTAACACCTACGTGTTTCATAGTTACCATAGCTCTGAGATTTGACCATGATGCACCTATAGCCACTTCAAAAGCCACCTTTTCATTTGTCGAATACTCCATATAAATCCCATATTTATCTGCGATTTTTGCAATCGTTGCTGGAATTTCGGAAGAGGGAGTTCCTGGATAAGCACTGACAAAAGAAACCCCTGCCTCAACAGCTCCCCATGCTATTGCTTCATTGCCCATTAACAATTCCTTTTTCATAATATCCCCTAATATCCTATTTTATGCAGTAATTCTTTTCTTTCTTTTCTTTCCTGCTCATTTTCTATCTTACTTGCTGCTGTACCATCTACAATACCGATAATAGAGTTTCCAAGCTCAGTTTTGCCGATAAACACCTGTAAAGGATTCTCTGAGGCACCATAAACAGAACATACGGCAGGATACTCTTTTACAGTATTTAACACATTTATTGGAAAAGCATTTTTAATCATGATTACAAAAACATGACCTGCTCCAATCTTTAAACAGTTCTTGGCAGCCATTTTTTTCAATTTCTCATCATTTCCCTCACATCTCGTGAGTTTTGGTTTTGCTTCATTCATCGCCATTCCAAACTTTATTCCCGGTACAGATGTTTTAAGTTTTGTTGACAGATCATCTACAGTAAATATCGAGAAATTTCCCTGACCTATAATGCATTCAACTCCTTCTTCTTTTTCTATATCGATGACATCTATCTCCATGTAATCACCAAATACTCTTAAGACGTTTTATTTTTATATCTTGTGATTCTATATAACGTCTCGATGCACTCTTTTTCGCTGACGAAACACGGTATATTTTTGTTCTCAAGCTCCTCTCTGATCTTCTCTTTGATACGTGTATCTCCTTCTATACAGCATAATGTCGGTTTTTTAACATCCAGATCTGGAATTTTAAAACCATATATTGCGGGAAATGCGAGTATTATGATGTCTACATTCTTATCTTCCTGCAGAGCTCTATATACCATTTCATAAGCTTTTTCTTTATATTTCTCAAATATTGGCCATATATCTACTGGATTCCTTATTTTATGCCATTTTGGCGTTATCTCCATGATCCTTTCTTTCGCTTTCTGAGAAAGCTCTGGAAGTTCAAAACCATATCTGACAGCAAAATCTGATGCTATTACACACCCCGCCCCCGTATAATGAACTATTCCCAGTCTTTTTCCTTCTGGAATACCTAAAAAGGAGATAGTTTTTGTAGTATCTACAAGTTCCTGAAGCGTTTCTACCTTTATAAGATTCATCTGTTTTGCAAATCCTTCAAAGATTTTATAGTTTCCTGTTAAAGAAGAAGTATGAGACATTGCAGCCTTTTTCCCTGCATCTGTCATTCCAGATTTTAATATAACCACAGGCTTTTTCTTTTCTTTTTTCAAAAATTCGAACATTTTTCTGCCTTTTATCCCTTCTAAATACATCCCTATGACCCTGGTCTTTTTATCTTCGAAGAAATATTTTAAAAACTCGACTTCGTCAATGTCTATCTTATTTCCAAAACATGCTACCTTGTTGATCCCATAATTACTGGATATGCATCTCAAAAGAATAACTCCCAAAACGATACCTGACTGAGATATAAAACTGATATCTCCCTTTTTCAGCTCTTTTAGCTCTGCGAATGTAGTTGCTAAATTATTTTCGGTATTTAAAATTCCGACAGTATTCGGTCCTAAAACTCTTATTCCAGTTTCTTTTATGACTTTTTTTAGCTCATTCTCTCTCTTTTTACCCTCTTCGCTTCCTTCAGAAAAACCAGCCGTTATTATGATCGCAGTTTTTGCATGATCTTTTAAACTTTTAACTATCCCAACTACTGTCTCTGGAGGGGTAACAATTACAGCAAGATCAACACTGAGTTCTTCAATCTTTTTGCATTTTATATTGTAAACAGTTTCATACTTTGGATTTACTGGATAAACTTTTCCATTATACCCTAGGGTAAGAAGGTTTTTCATTACTGCATTTCCTTCTTTACCTTCTTTCTCCGAAGCTCCTATAACAGCTATGCTCTCTGGATAGAATAAAGTACTCAGCATAAATCTACGATAGTTATTGTTGTTTTTATATCTTCACGTTCTCAAAAACAATACTTTCTCCTCTGGAAATTTTTTGGTGAGCATGTATTTCTCAAGGTTGTCAACTACAACTATTGGCTCCATGTCTTCAAGTTTCTTTTCGGCTGCTTCCAGTTTGTAATTTTTTTCGGCGTACAATGTCAGTAAACGATCATTTTCTTTGACAGTTTCTCCGAGCTTTTTATGGATTATGATACCCGCTTTTTTATCCTTTGGGCATCCTAACGTGTTTGCCAGTTTTGCAAGCTGGGCATTGCTCACCCTTATGACTTT
>DRIF01000022.1 GCA_011052825.1 Thermoplasmatales archaeon | reverse complement strand
TTTCAAAAGTATGCAAGCTTATTCATGGTGTTCCAATAGCGTGCAAGAAATATGGCTTAGAACATAATAACAATCCAATAGAGAGGTATAACGAGGATGTAAAGCAACGCTACAAGATAATGCGTGGCTTTAAATCATTTGAATCTGCAGATGCTTTTCTTAGCTTGAGGAGAATAATTTACAATTTTATCAGAGGGGATGAAACGAGAGCTATGAAAGCTGACATAGCTCTGGAGCTCGGATGTAACAGGTTAGAAAGCCTAATAAAATTTTGAGGAAAAGTGTATCACCTATTTTGAGGAATATCCACAAAAGCACTGCAATCAATTGCAACTAAATAAAAACCAACATCCCGAGCAGAAAGCATTTCATCATTTTTGATTCTTCTCCCGCTTTTACAACTATTTCTGCTGGCCCAATTCCAAAAATAAATTCGCTCTTAATAATTATCTCTTCACCAGAAGACAATGAAGATATAACTCCTTCAGAGTGTTTTCCTTTAAACAATATTCCCCTCACATCAATAGACCAGCTAATATTGAATGCGTCTACAACTCCACTGTTTTTAATGACTGCATTTATACCAAATCCCCCATATATTTCCTTTATCTCGACATTATGCCATCTATTGTAATAAACACGGTCAGCCATTTCATGTATGCTAGCAAGTTGATAAATACCATCAGGAATATCTTCTGGAATGCAATAATCATATATACTCCAGTTTGAGGGAGGAATATTTGGCTTGTTGTTTGGCAAATCATCTCTTTCCGCCAGAGAAGAATCAATTTCTATTAGATAATGAGGAGAAGGATTAATTTTTACCCATGCATTGCTGTTATTCCATCCATCGAAAGCTTGATGTATGTGTGGTTTGTCAGGAGCAGATTGAACATGGTCTTTTGAGCTTGCCAGAATCATTCCTCTCAAATCTGGAATGTTTTTTATGGCATCTGAATATAGTCTTACTGCTTCTCTTAAATTCCAGTAAGAATCTGCTTCTTCAGGATTTGCTATGTCATCTGGCCATTCTGAAAAAACATTGTTATCTGCCAGAGCATGTGTCACAGAACGGGAATAAAAATCTTTTTTGCCGTCAGTATATGAAGACAAAGGAAAATCTTCATTTAACTCTAGGACACCATTTAAATTTAAATCGGGTGTTGGTAAACCTGTATCTGGACGAGTTATTGTTGTGTAATGTTTGTCTCCATTTCCATCATGAAATACTTTATACACTGATTCACTTGCATTATAGCAAATATCACTGAAATCAACTTCTAAAAACAATGGATTGTAAGAAATGTAGCGGGGATTCACAAAATTGTTTGGGGTGCAGTCAAACCTTATTGGTCCTAAATCAACGGTGGCAATCTGGCTTGATACTGGAGATTCCCATTGAATAATGTATTTTAGGTAATCTTTCATTTCATCTCCATATATTGCTGGAGTGGCAATAACAATATTTCCACCATTTGAAACCCCGATCAATCCAATGTTGTTATGCAGAATAGGGGTGGAGATAACATCATCAATTTTTCTTCCATAAACATCTGAAAGCTTTCCAGATGCATATAATATTACATCTCTCAATGCTTTAATGCAGTTCATGCCTCTATGGTCATAGATTCCATCAGGACGCCTACCTGTTTCATGATCGATTCCTCCCGGAAAAAGGAAGTATATAACAAGCATGTCGTCACTTTGGGGGGAAGAAAGTTGCGAAGCCCTCCTGGCGTATCTGCGCCTGGGACATAGATTATTACAGGAGATCCATCAGAATAGCGTGGGTGAGATGGAGTATAAATTCTTACTGCAACTGTTCCGTTGGCACCTTCTGATGGCAAATCTATGTCAACTATGCCATTCAAACTACTTTTTTCAGTTAAACTTTCCAAAGATACAGAAAAGGAAGTAAAAATTAGCAACGGAACGAAAGAATAACACAGCATTTTTATCTTCATCTTAACCCAAAAATAGCAATTAAGTTATAAAAGTTATGGATTAAATTTTCATTTTGCGTTTAAGAAATTTTTTAATGAGTTAAAATTTATTAAAAACAAAATTTATATTTTTTAACTATTGTTAAAAAGGATGATTGGATATGCTATGCTTACTAAAAATTCTACAAAAATGTTTGCAGGTTTTGTAAAGTTAATATCAAAAAATATGTCGTTTATAATGAAAGAAAATTTGCCATATTTGTGGAAAAGAATAACTTCCAGAAATCTGCCCTTATTCAAAAAATATGAAGATTATCGCCTTATAGAAAAGGATGAGATTAAAAATGTTACCAAAGAAGATATTTCAAAAGCAACCTATAAGGAAAAATATTTGAGACCAACTCCTGGTTTTCAGGTGAGTTCCCCTCCTATTGTTGCTTTAGCTAAAAAGCTTGGTGCATTTTATCTAGATAAGAAAGAATATGCAGAAAAAGTTTTTAATTTTGTAAGAGAGAATGTCAAAATATCATTTGGCGAGAATATTGCAATGCCTTATCAGGATGCTCTTACAATGTTAAAATCTGGGAAGGGGATATGTTTTGAACAGGCAACCTTAACTGCAACTCTTGCAAGGGCGGGAGGAATACCTGCAAGATGCAGAATAGATTATCTGAAACTACCCGACAATACAATAAATGTAATAAACAGCAAATATAATGAAAAATTAGAGGAAAATCCATTTTTTGCTGGATTATATGAGCTTTTTGCATTTGTTGGAGGAATTCATGCGGGAGTGGAATTTTACATAGATGGAAAATGGATTTCTGGAGAACCTGCTTTGGAAAATGAAATTCAGGTGGCATTGGGAAATCCTATAGCAAAACTGGGTGAGGAAGCAGATAAAATCGGAATGAGTGATGATTCAATAACTTTAATGAGATATGATTCAGTAAATTCTTTTATAAAACTTCTAAAACTGGCTATTGCAATTCCAATGCAACTATTCCTACCAATATTAGAAAAAAATGATGAACTGCTGGATGAATTGAGAGAAGAAGGAAAAAAAATACTGAATGATATAGGAGGAATAGAAAAATATAATGAAATGATTAAAAGCTATTCCATAAATGTACCATCTATAGAAGAGGTTAAAGAATTCAGGAACAAAGTACTGCTTGCAGAATAAAATTTAAACAAAAGTATTTTATTTGATTTCCATTTTTATTATTGCTCCACCGAAGGCCTCTATGATGAAATATGATTAGAGGTGCAAGCCTGGAGCAAAAAGCGGCGTCTACGGGCCCCTGCGAGAGAAAAGATGATCGTTAGGTCAACCCAGATGCCGCACATTTTCCATTGATTTTACAGCAAGATGCACAAATTCATTTACTGGAACTTCCATCCCTTTTTTCTTTGCCATTTCTATAAATGCTCCATTTATTTCATCTATTTCTGTTTTCTTTCCATTCAGCAAATCCTGAAGCATTGAAGAAATATTTTTTGATGTTCTCCTTGCAACTTCCCTCGCCTTTTCTATCATTTCCTCCCCAACATCAATTCCATTTCTCCGGGAAATTTCAATGCATTCCCTGCATATTTTTTCGAGCAAAATTTCAGCATTTTTATTCTCAACTAAGTATCCATTTCTACATTTTAGTATCGAAGTCAGTCCATTAATTGATGCATTTATTATTGCCTTTTTCCATATCTCCTCCTTTATATTCCTGCTTATTTCTGTTTCAATTCCGCATTTATTGAAGGCATATGCTATCCTTTTTATTCTTTCTGTTAACTCTCCATTCATCTCTCCAATTATTGTTTCTCCTTTTCCTGCATGAAAAATTTTTCCATTCTCAATGAAAGTTGCTCCATGACTTGTTACACCACCCAATGCATATTCTTCCCCCATAATTTCAGATATAATTTCCTCATTTTTAAGCCCATTCTGGAGAGATAAAACAGGCATCTTTCCAAATTTTCTAAGTATTTCTTTCACAGCTTTTTCTGTATCATAAGCTTTTGTTGTCAGAATTATAACATCATATTTTTTCATTTTGATATCTACACTCGGATAAAAAGTTTTATTTGTAATTCCCTCTATTTTCAATCCATTTTTTTTAACAACCTTCATATGCTCCTCTTTTCCAATCAAAACAACGTCATTGTGAATAGATAGCAATCCACCAAACAGAGAGCCGAGAGCCCCAGCACCATATATTATAAATCTCATTGTGAAAAAATAAATTTATGTTTAAATATTTGCTTCAATATTTTTTTACTAACTTTGCCTTCCTAATTTCATAACTTCCTCTGCTTCCATCCCAAAAAACATTTGCTTCTTCAATTTCTATACGGTATTTATACAGAGGGCAATCAACAACAATAGTTTCATATTCTCCTCCTTCTCCTGAAATATTTACTTCATATTTTTTATTAAGTTCTGTCATCTCTTTCAAAGTTTCATAATCTATTTTTCTTCCAAGCCATCTTTCATCAAGACCATGTCCTGCAACGGCAGTTATCAAAATTTCGAATTCAACATTTAACATATCATTCAAAAGCATTTCTTCATTTTTATGCCATATTGGTGTGAATGACTTAACTCCAACATCATGACATATACGCTCTATTCTCGTTCTCTGATATTCACTTGCCACAGCTCCAGATATAACCCCATCAACATTCGCTTTTTCAATTAATTCCTTCAAATCATTTAACTCCTTTTCTTTTTCAGCTTCACTTTCTTTCATTAATAAAGGCAATTCCATTGATTTTGAGATTAAAGGAATAAGATGAATATTTTCCATATGATACATCCATGAAATTTTTTTTGGTTTAATTGAAATTAGGCATTTAACATTCCATCCATAATGAAGAGCAACGTACAACGCATATATTGAATCTTTTCCTCCAGAAGTTAAACATGCAACATTCATTTTAAATCATGTTCGTCTCTTATTTCCCCAAATATTTCTTCTATCAAATCTTCTAAGGTTAGAAGCCCTATTGTTTCCCCCTCTTTTGATTGAATTATTGCCATATGAATTTTTCTTTTTTGCATCTCTCTCAGAACATCGTCAACTTTCATTCTGGGTGAAATTTTAATTATATCCCTCAATATCTCACTTAATGGAGTTTTTTTATCTTCCATTAAAGCATCTTTAACATGAACCATCCCAACAATATCATCTATATTTTCCCTGTAAACAGGAAATCTTGAATAACCTGTTTCAACCGCTTTTTCTATCAATTTTTCCACGGTATCATTTTCTTGCAGACAAACTATTTTTTCTCTTGGTGTGAAAACCTCAATAGCTTTTGTTTCATCAAAGTCAAATATTTCCTCCACAAGTTCCTTTTCATCTTTTTCTATGGTCCCATTTTCCACACCTATATCAAGCATTGCCTTAATTTCGTTTTCAGTAACTCCTGTCTTCTCAGATTTCTTGAGACCAGATATTTTTATAATAAAATTGGAAATTTTTGTGAATAAATTTGCTACAGGATAAAAAATTTTCTTTACAATCAGAATGTATTTTGCAACTTTAAATGCAAATTCTTCATTATTGATGCCGAACGCCTTCGGCGTCGCTTCGCCAAATATCACTATAACCAAAGTCATGATTGCAGTTGCTATGCCAACCCCTATGCTACCAAAAAAATATGTGGAGATTGCTCCTGCTATTATTGAGGCACTTATGTTCACCAGATTATTTCCAACAACAATTGAGCTTACAACTTCATCAGATTTTTCAAGCAGTTCCTCAAGTAAAATTGCTTTTTTATTCCCTCTCAAAACTTCATCTCTTACTCTTGCCCTGTCTACAGAAACAAATGCCATTTCTGCGGAGGCAAAAAATGCTGAAATTAAAACAAGAATTATAATAACAAATATTCCTATCAATATCCACATCATGTTAATTTTATTTTAAAATAATAATGAAACATCATATTTAACTATATTTTTTAAATCCCATATCTTCTGCTATTTCTCTAAAGCACTGTCTGCATAAATGCATTCCATATCTTCTTATTATACCTCTTTTCCTTCCACACCTGATGCATCCTTCAATCCTGCCATACTTCCTTTGCCTCTCCTTTATTTTCATTCAATAACCTCCACATTAAATTCTTTCTTGACGAATTCAATTGCTTCCTCCCTTTTTATTCTGTGATTATGAGGAATTTTCCCTTTTTTCAATCTTCTTTCCTTTATTCTGTATCCATTTCTTTCAAGTATAACACAGACATCCATTCCAAATATTCCTATTTCTGGGTCATATTTCATTCCTTCAAAATCAGTATGCTCTGATATTCCAAAAGAGAAATTGCCTTCTTCATCAAAAGACCATGCCGGAATTTTATTGTCTCTAACCCAGAGAGCTTTCTTTAAAAATTCAATTGCCTTATCTTTTCTCAAAGTAACTTTATATCCAATTGGCATTCCCTTTCTTATCCCCAAATCTCTATTTGTAACTTTTGCTATTGTCTGAACTGGCTTTTGATTTGTGAGCATTTCTATGACTTTTTCCGCCTTTCTGAGACGTTCTCCTCCTTCTCCAACACCTATATTAACTGTTACTTTTTTTATTTTAATTTTCCTCATTGGATTATTTTCCATATTCCTCAACTCCAGGCAATTCTACAATTGGCTTATCCTTTCCTATTGGAAAAACATATGGTTTTATTGTTGAAAAACCTTTTAGATTAACAACGTTTGGCATCGGGCTATTTGTTTTTACAATCTCTTCAATTTCTGCAATTTCTCCAGTGTGTTTCCCACCAATAATCATTGCAAGATAACCCTTATCCATTGGTATTGAATCAATTATTTCCTGTTCTGGAAGAGATATTTTCAAAACATCTCCCGTTTTATAGCTATTCTCCTCAACAACTATATTTCTTCCATCGTGCAAATTGAGCTGTATTTTCCCTCCTCTTACCATTGTTTTATTTTCTATCCTGCACAATTTCCATTTCGCCCTTTCCTCATCAATTTTTGTTAGCTGTAATAGTCCTCTCCTATCAAACAAAACTCTGTGATATTCTTCCATTTTTGGGATAGATATAACATCCATTAAACCACATGGATATTTATAATCCCTTCTTGCCTTCCCATCAACAAAAACTTCTCTTGAAGAAATTATTTTTCTTGCCTCCTTTCCAGTATCTGCAAGCCCCAGAAAATCTCTCACAATCAAAAGAAGGGGAATACTTTTTTCAACTGGATGTGGACCTGGTGAAGGTTTAACAGTCCACTTCGCTACTTTCCTCTCTATTCTCCATGTACCTGGTGCTTTCAACCTTTTTAAATGAACCATCTAAAGGTTAAATACATCCCACTTAAATAATTTACTCTTCATGACTTATTCTCTCATCTGGTGATTGTATCAACAATCATTGCCATTTTCTTTGTTGCATAAACATCATGACATCTTATTATATCAGCTCCATTTGCTATGGCAATTGCCTCTGCTCCCAGGCTTCCTTCAACTCTTTCATTAACTGATGTATTTGTAATATTTCCTATGAAAGTTTTTCTTGATATGCCTACCAATAATGGCTTTCCTATGCTTTTGATTTCCATTAGGCGAGATATTATTTCGCAATTATCTTCAATGCCTTTTCCTGTTCTTTTTCCAAATCCTATTCCAGGGTCAACAATTATATTATTTTCATCTATGCCATGAGAAACTGCAAATTCTATTCTTTCCTTTAGAAAAGAGTGTATTTCTTCAACAACATCTTCATATGATGCAATTTTCTGCATATTTTCAGGATTGCCTTTCATATGCAGTATGCAAAAAGGAACATTGTATTCTCTGACAACATTAACCATATTTTCTTTACGCAGAGCCATAATATCATTTACCATATCAGCTCCTTTTTCAATTGCTTTTTCTGCTACTTTTGGTTTGTAGGTGTCTATTGATACAGGTATTTTTATTTCATCCTTTACTTCTTCAATAACTGGCAAAACTCTTTTCATCTCTTCTTTTTCATCCACTCTTTTTGAGAAAGGACGAGTTGATTCTCCACCTATATCAACAATATCTGCCCCTTCCTTCTCAATTTGCTTTGCCCTTTCAATTGCTTTTTCAATATCAAAATATTTCCCTCCATCATAAAATGAATCTGGTGTTACATTCAAAATTCCCATTATATATGTCCTTTTTCCAAACTCAAACTTTTTATTTCCTATATAAATTTCAGTTTTTTTTCCAATATTTTCAATTATATTTTCAATTTCTTCGCCAAGCTTATGCAATCTTTCATACTGCTTTTTCAATTTACTTGCAAGAATTTTAATTTGCTTTTCATTTCCCATCACCAGAACATCTGTTTTTGATGAATGAGGTGGCAAAGCTTTTTCAGATATGGCTGTATCCCCCCCAATAGAAAGCATTTCCTGTTTCAGTATTATGGCATCCTGAGGAGGAACATCTTTAAATTTTATGTTTAAATGAAACATTTTTGGCAACATAATTGGAATTGCTTCTTTATCTACTCCTATCCTTTCCAATTCTTTTTTTCCCTCTATCTCATTCCTTATTATCCTCAACATATTATCACATTGTTTTTGGGAGGAGGGTGCCGTGTAATGTTATGTTTGAAAGAATGAAAGTTAAAGGAGGAAGTAAAGCAATTAGTCCAATGAATGGATTAAGTGGGGTGAGCATTAAAGGAACTAAAGAAAAGTTTATGTAATAATGCATTCCTATGTACTTCCTCATTTTATCTCTGAAAAATTTCTTTTGGATTAACAGGAGATGACTGATGTATAACATTATTAAAGCAAGAAATGAAATTAAAATTATTTGTACCAAATTTTCTTTAAAAGAGAAGATTGAATAAAAAGGATAAAATAGGAAGAAAAGGTATATTAATTGCAGTGAATATGCAAGAACTTTAAATGAGTTTGGAATGAACATCTCTCTATCTTTTACTCTTACGCCAAGTTTTATTGCAAGAGTTTTTGCATTTGCATTGTAATCATGCTCTGCATCTTTTAGTCCACCTGCTATAAACTGCATGAATAAAACTTGCAAAGTTCCAAGAATTGAAACTATAATTGAAAGAAGGCTTAAGCTCATATTAACAGTAAATGCTCCATATAAAATCAACAAAAATATGCCACCAGCAACAAAAATATCCATTGCAGGGTATTTTTTGCTTATAATATCATATACTGTTATGGAAATTGCAGATAGTGCAATAATAATCAATGAAGTATAGTTGCTGTAAGTGTATGAAACAAAACCTGCAATAATGAATGAAATGATAAACATAAAAATTGTAAAAATCCATGCTTTTCTTAAACTTATCCTACCGCTTACCAAAGGTCTATCTTCTAATCCATCTGCAAGTTTATCTATTTTATAATCTATTATATCATTGAGGGCAAATCCATAGCAATGACCAAAGAACCCAACTAAAAAGAATAAAAATAAATAAAATAGATTTTCCTCTCCATTACTTAATGCCCCGAGAACAGGGGCTATTGCTGTTAAACCGGCATTGAATGAGCGTGATAACTTTAGATATTCCTTCACCACAATGTGATAATAAAGTTGCATATTTTATTTTATCCGTGTGAGATTTGTAAAATTTGTAAATAAGAATAGAAATAAAACTTAAATACAAAAAAAAAATTACTCCTATGAGAAACAATAACCGCTGTATACCTGCTATTTTTGTGGTTATGGGAGCAGTTATTTTTAGTGGATTTTTCATAGAAGCAGAAGGAGAGCAACCCGTCCAGAACACTTTTGTAAACCTTGAATGGAAAAACAATACATATTCATATTCCAATGGAACAACAACAGATTCAAACGGTTATTATGAAATAAGGATTGCAGAAGGAAATGCAAATATTTCAACTGGAGATATTCAGATAAATGGAAATAGAACGATAGGCGTTTTTAACTACACAGGATTTTTTGATATAGCTGGCTCACCCTGTGTTTTCTGGAAGAATATTACTCTTCCTGCATTTCCAGACAACACAGCAATGATAGAAGGACATGTCTATGAAAATGGAACAAATACTCCAATTCAGGCAAGAATAAGTGTATTGTTCAGTGGAAATTATTTTGAAGGAAATAACTTTACAAAAAGCAATGCAAGTGGATACTATAAAATAAATCTTCCTGCATCATATGTAATAATATCTGTTTTTGCAAATGGATACTACCCAGAGATAACAAATACCTCTCTCGCAGAAAATCAAAGCAAAACAATTGATTTTTATTTAAACAAAGTGCCCCCACTGACTTCAATAGTGAAAGGTTATATAAACAATTCCGCCAACAATCAGCCTGTTGATAACGCAAGTGTGGATATATTTGGAATGAATGGAACTAAGCTAATTTATGTTAATTTCACCATAACAAATTCATCTGGATATTATGAATTTAATGTCCCAGAAGGAAATTTTACATTACAGACTTCTGCAGAAAATTATTTTGGCAATTTTACGATTTTTATGGTAAACAATAGCGAAACAAAATGGGTGAATGTATCTCTAGTTCCTTTCCCTTCTTTTCAGGCATGGATTGATGGATATGTTTATGATGATGGGAAAAATCCAATAGCAGGAGCAAATGTCAGTATTGGAGGAAGTATTCAGATAAATGGAGTTTTGTCTGAATCTTTTGAAAGAAATGCGACAACAAATGCAACAGGTTATTACAATGTTTCTGTTCCAGCAGTCATAACTCAGGAACTTTTCCCAGGATCAGGTATTTATATCAATATTTCTGAAATAGATTATGTTTATGCATTTGCTAATGGATATTTTGATAATGCAAGTTATGATGGAATAATTGAACCAGGAGATGTTTTAACCATAAATGTTACTCTCACTCAAAGGCCGGAAGAGAATTGCATTATAAAGGGATATGTTTACATAGCAGGAGCACTGCCACAAAAACCGGTTCACAACGTTAATACAGGAGAAAGTTTTGCAACAATACAAGATGCAATTGATGATGCTGATACTTTAAATGGACATGTTATTATGGTTGATCCAGGAATATATCATGAGAATGTGAATGTTTACAAGCGGTTAACAATAAAATCAACATCTGGAAATCCATTAGATACGATTGTTATAGCAGTTGATTCAAATGACTATATTTTTGAGGTAACAGCGAATTGGGTGAATATATCTGGATTTACTGTTAGAAATGGTACAGCAGGAATATATCTCCAAAATGTAGAACATTGCAACATCTCAAATAACAATGCAACAAACAATGAATTTGGCATATATCTTGATGGCTCGAGCAACAACACTGTTGCCAATAATACTGCCAACTCGAATGGAAACTCAGGTATATTTTTACTTCAATCAAACAACAATACCATCTCCGACAACGTATGTAATGAGAATGGATGGGAGGGTATATGGCTCTCCTCCTCAACTAACAACATCATTTATCGCAACATTGCAAACTTGAATAATCGTGGTATTGATCTTGAGGATTACTCAAATAACAACATTGTAAAAAATAACACATGCGATTCAAATAATATGTTGGGCCTTAGCTTATTGTACTGGAATCCGGGTAACAATAATTTCTTTTCTGATAATACTGTATCCAATAACGCCTACTATGATTTCTATTCAGCCACAGATTCCCATAATAACACTGTTGAAGATCTCACAGTAGCAAGCTATTCAACAACAATTTCATTTACTTATGATAACGGCATTGGAATAAAAGGAGTAAAAATAGCTCCAGCAGATCCAACGGGCAAAATAAATATTAATAAATATGTAAATATAACAGGTGTTACAGCAAATTCATGGATATTCCTAAAAATGCATTATGTTAATGAGGATTTAAATGGTGTAGATGAAAATAGTTTAAGGATATGGAAATATGATGCAATATGGACAGAAATTCCATCAAATGTTAATACCACTGAAAATTGTGTATATGCAAATATAACGTCATTTAGCATATTTGCTATTTTTGGAAATATTACTGCATTGCCAGTTCATAATGTTAATACAGGAGAAAGTTTTGCCACAATACAAGATGCAATTGACGATGCTAATACTTTAAATGGACACACTATTATTGTTGATCCAGGAATATATAATGAAAATGTTAATGTTTATAAACAGTTAATAATAAAATCAACATCTGGAAATCCGTTGGATACAGTAGTTATAGCTGCAAATTCAAGCAAGCATGTTTTTAATATTACTGCAGACTTGGTTAATATATCTGGATTTTCTATAACAGGAACAAATCATAGTGAGAAAGCTGGAATATTTATAAATGCAAATAATTGTAATATATCAAATAATAAAATATATGATATAACGTGTCCATCAAGTTATGGAATTTATTGTAATGGAAATAATAATACGATAATAGATAACAGGATTGAGCATAATTGGATAAACATTGGCATTGAAGGAAATGCTAATCAGATAATTAAAAACAATATTTATAATGCAACTGCTGTGCCACACTGTAGTATAAACATCTTTTGGGGACATACTCATAATGTTATTCATTATAATAATATCATAAATGAATTAATTCCTAACCATGGAGTATGGAATGAATATTGGGATTTTTATACTGTTGACGCTGAATACAATTACTGGGGAGATGCAACTGGACCATATCATCCAACTTTGAATCCAAATGGAAAAGGATGTGCTGTTAGCAATGGAACTGATTTTTCACCGTGGCTTGGTTCTCCTGTTGGAACAAAACCAATGGATTTTCATACAAATGATAACATTCAAGGAGCAATAGATAATGCAAGCAATGGCGATATAATAAAAGTTTATCCTGGCATATATAATGGGCCTATCGTTGTAAATAAGGAAATAAAGTTAGTTGGAGATCCAGCCATAGATGGACATGGCAACATAGGAATAGAAATTGAAGCTAACAATACGCTTGTGGAAAATTTTACAATATTCAACTGTTCCATTGGTATACTCGCTTATAATTCCTCATTTTTACTTCATAATGTTACAATTAATAACTGCACATTATACAACTGCACAGATGGGGTCAAATTTTACTATGTGATGGAGAGTACCATTAATGCAAGTTATGTGCATAACTGCACATCAAATGGAATTTATCTGGAAAACTCATATAATAACAACATAACAGCCTGCATAATCGAAAATATTACAGGTATAAATGAATATGCTATTCATTTAAAAAATGCAAATAATAATAGGGTGGAGTATAACAAAATTTTCATGAAAGATACATTTAAAGGAATAGAAATCAGTAGTTCAGAAAGAAACATAATCATAGGCAACACCATAAGTGGAGAGGGAGACAATAGTTATGGAATAAGTATATGGGGAGGTGGCAGCCGTAATAACAAAATATTGAATAATTCCATTTATGATATTTCCTATGCTGGAATTGCCCTTGGATATTCAAGTAATAATGAAATAAGAAATAATATTGTTGATGTATCTGGAGATGGGATACAATTTCAAGGAGGGGGATGCCGCAATAACACAGTAGAAAATAATAAAGTGAAAAGTGGAGGAGAGGGTATTTATCTTGGAATGTACGCCCCAGATTTTATAGACAACAGAATTTTAAATAATACAATAGAATCATATAATGGCATTCATCTAAAAAGATGTAGAAATGGAATATTTATGGGCAACTTAATCAAAGCAACAAATTATGCAATTTATATTGAAAACTCAACTGATAACAAATTTATAAATGATACAGTTGGTTTGACTAAAATCTCTTTTGAGTATAATGGAGATATATGGATTAAAAATGCTTCTCTTCCAACTACTGAACCATCTCACTGGAAGAATATTGGTAAATTTTTGGAAATTGATAATGAAAACAATGCATGGGTTGACATAAAAATTTATTATGATGATAGTGATGTCGCTGGTTTATATGAAAATACACTTAAAATATGGAAATGGAACGGTTCGTGGATAGAAGATGGATGGAATGGAAGCCGTTATCTTGATACAGCGAGTAATGTTGTTGGAGTAAATATAACCTCATTTAGTATTTTCACCCCTTTAGCTATGTCGCCTAATCATTTGCCCTCCGCCATCAATCCAACTCCTGCAAATGGAAGCGTTGATGTTTCAACAAATCCGACCCTAAGCATAGTTGTCTATGATGCAGATGGTGATATTATGAATGTTTCGTTCTATGATGCTTCCACCGATGCATTGATTGGAAGCATTGATGCTGTTATGCCAAACAATACAGCCAGCATAGTATGGAGTAATTTATCGCAAGGGACTGCATACTCTTGGTATGTCATTGTAAACGATAGCTATAGCCAAAATAAGAGCGAAATATGGCATTTCACAACAACTTTCCCAAAGCCTTCCGTAGTGTATGTAGATGATAATTATAATACTTCTACTCCAGGATGGCAATATGACCATTTTGATAAAATACAGGATGGAATAGATGAAGTAGCTGAAGGAGGCAAAGTATATGTTTATGCTGGTATATATGAAGAAAGCATTAATGTTAACAAACAAGTTAGCATAATTTCATTGGATGGCACAGCAAATACAATAATAAAAGCAACAAATCAAAGTGCAGTTATTCTAAACTCTGTCTGCCTGCTGGATGGATTTACAATAAAAGATGCTTATGCAAATAATGATAGTGTGAGAGGCATATGGATTAAGGCAGATGGATGCATACTTAAAAACATTACAATAGCAAATATAACCACCATGGAGAAAGAAAGTGGGAGCATATATGCCTATGGAATAATGATAAATCATGCGAGCAATATAACTATGGAGAATGTGACAGTATGTGATGTAAAAGGAAATGATTGGACATCATATGGAATATATATTTATGAATCAACTAACAACTTCTTTAACAATATAACCATATTCAATATCACATCTATAAGTTATGCCTATGGAATATATTGTTCATATTCTACAAATAATGAAATTTCAGATGTGAACATTAGCAATATGAATGGAAACAGTAGTTCATATGGAATTTATCTTCATTCTGCAGATAACAATACATTAAAGCACTTCAATATAACTGTAAACAAATCAAATGGGTATGGAATGTTGCTGGATATAGGAAATGATTATAATGTTATCCAGCAATGTTATGTAAGCAATGCCTACTCAGGCATAATAATTGGAAGTTCAAGCCATAATATAATCAGAAATAGCACACTGTGTAAAAATTCATATGGTATTCAATTATGGGGAGAATATTCTCACCACAATATCATAGAAAACAATAGCATATTCAACAATTATGACGGAATGTATCTCTATTCTGAAAATGAATTTAATATAATAATAAATAACGAAATTTACAATAACAACCAGAGAGGAATTAGACTTTCCCATTCATATTACATTAACATTTCATCAAATACCATATATAATAACGGACATGGAATCTATTTGGCTTATTCGTCAAATAACGTTATTATAGAAAATTCAATATATGGTAACTCTGTCTACGGCAACTATATTGAACAATTTTCCTTATTCAATGTCATGAAATCAAATCAAATTTTCAGTAATGGTAATAATGGAATTTATTTACATGGAAGCGACAACAATAGCATTTTCTCCAACTACATTTACAACAATACAGGAAATGGAATTGCTCTTTATTCATCCAACAATAATGTTTCTTTCAATTATGTTTACAACAATTCAAAACATGGATTCTTCATTTCATCTGGCAATAACAATACAGCATATTCAAATTACATTTACAGCAATGCGTGGGTTGGCGTGGAAATTGCTGATTCTTCCTTCAATAACAAATTTTTCTCCAATCATATATACAACAATTCAATGGATGGGGTGAAACTATATGACCATGCAGATAGCAATCTAATAAAAGGAAATTATATTTATGGAAATGCAGAAAATGGAGTGAATATAAAGAAGAATTGCATCGATAATAAGATTGTATCAAACAAAATTCGTAACAACAATTTTGGAATCGTAATTACAAATTCCCATGATAATACCATCTCACATTGTAATATTTCATACAACAATATGGGAGGAATAAAATTGTATTATGCAGATAACAATACAATAGAATGGAATGTGATAGTTAAAAATAATGGAACAAATGCATATGATACAAAAAATGGCATATTCATTTATTCTTCCAATTACAACCAAATTGGAAATAATGAAATAGAATTGAATAGATACGCTGGCATCCATCTATATTATAAATCTCGCTATAATCACATTTATAACAACACAATACTGTCCAATGAAGTTTATGGCATAGTGTTACATGGAGGAAGTACCTCTGTATGGTGTAACTATAATATAATCTCAAATAACACAATTTTCAATAATGGATGGAGTGGAATAGCAACAGGATATGAAGACGGTTCAGGAGGCATAAATAACATTATAATTAAGAACAGCACAATTTATGGAAATGGGCATTACGGCATATTTATACATGCATATTCTTACAATGTTACAATTGAAGAATGCATTATTTACAATAATAGTGAAGCTGGCGTTTTCCTTCAACAATCTGATAACAATCAGATAAACAGAAATACAATTTATTCAAATGAAAAGGGTATAGTAGTTATAAATGGAAGTAAAAACAGCATGGAAAATAATATTATATTCAACAATACACTCTGGGGAGTCCAGTTGGAAAAAGCACAAAATAATTCAATCAATTCAGATAAAGTTTACAATCATACAGCAGAATGGAACAGCGCTGGAATTGTTGTTTTCAGTTCTTCCAATTACAACAATATTTCATCAAATATTGTATACAACAATGAAATAGATAATATAGAATTGTGGAACAATTCATTTTATAATGAAATATGGAATAATACTGTATATGGGGCAGAATATGGAATTCTGCTTTCAAGAAATGCAAATAATAATACAATGATAAAAAATAACATTTACAACAACACTTATGGCATAGGAATAGGCCATTCAAACACAACTTGGGGAGGAATAGCAAATAACAATACCATTTGCAAATGCAACATCTATTCAAATTCATATGGTTTATTTTTCTATAATTCACTTAACAATACAATAGAAAGCAACATTGTCAGTTCCAACAACTATGGCATATATCTTTTGTCATCCTTAAACAACCTTATTTACAACAACTATTTCAACAATACAGTAAATGCATGGGATAATGGAGACAACAGATGGAACATAAGCAAAACAGCTGGCGTTAACATTGTTAAAGGGGCATGGCTTGGAGGCAATTACTGGCATGACTATGAGGGTAATGATACAAATTATGATGACTTAGGCGATACTATGATTCCATACAACTGCTCAGGAAATATTGTAAATTATGGTGATTACTTGCCATTACTTATGCCAAAAAATCATGCTCCTGTTACGCCCTATACACCTTCTCCGGCAAATGGGGCAAGTAATGTATCTGCAGATACAAATCTTTCATGGTACTGTTATGACCCAGATGGAGATAATATAACTTATGAAGTTTATCTTGGTAAGTCTTTACCCCCACAAAAAGTAGCAGATAATGTAGCAGATACTTTCTATAGTCCAGGAATACTGGAGAGAGGTGTAACATATTATTGGCGCATTATTGCATGGGATGAGCACGGGACATCATCTCTCTCACCAATATGGAACTTTGCAACAAAAGCCAACACCCCACCAACTATAAGCAATCCAACACCTTCAGATGAAGTTACGTCAATAAATCCAACTCTGGCAGTATATGTTAATGATGGTGACGGAGACTCAATGAGTGTAACATTTTATGACGCTGATGATGATGGTGTAATAGGAACCGTAGAAGATGTTTTGCCAGGCAATACAGCAAGCGTGCCATGGCAGAATCTGCAGTATTCCACCTCATACTCATGGTATGTTAAAGTTAGTGATGGAATAACAACTATAACATCCCCAATATGGAACTTTACTACCATGGCTATACCTCAATACACACTCACAGTTACAGTTAATCCTCCAAATGCAGGCACAGTAAATCCTGATGGTGGAACATACAATGCTGGAGAAATTGTTACAATAACAGCTCAAGCAAATAATAACTATATATTCAGTCATTGGAGTGGAGATGCTTCTGGAACAGCAACAACCATACAGATTACTATGAACGGCAACAAGAATATTGTTGCAAACTTTATACTTCCAAATAATCCGCCAAGTATAGAAATAACTGAGCCAGCAGAAGGAAGTGTTGTTGCGGAAGAGATAAACATAAAAGGAAAAGCATGGGATATAGATGGAAATGAAAGCATTGCTAAGGTAGAGATAAGAATAGATGATGGAGAATGGATTGTTGCAGATGGAACAAATTCATGGAACTATTCATGGAACACAAATAGCGTTGAAAATGGTATACACAAAATATATGCAAGAGCATATGATGGTATACAATACAGCAAAATTGTTTCAATAAATGTAACTGTAACAAATATTATAAATCATCCTCCAGAAATAGAGATTATAGAACCATTGAATGGAGACATTGTTAAAGGAGATATAGTAATAAAAGGAAAAGCATGGGATATAGATGGAAATGAAAGCATTGCTAAGGTAGAGATAAGAATAGATGATGGAGAATGGATAAATGTAACAGGAACACTAATTTGGGCTTATTCTCTTGACACAACAAAACTGAGTGATGGGAAGCATAAGATAGATGCAAGAAGTTATGATGGCACAGCTTATAGCAAAGTTACATCAATAGAAATAAAAGTGCAGAATGAAGAAAAGAAAGAAACGTCATGGACAATGCTTGCAGGAGCTATAGTTGTGATTGCAGTTGTTGCGGGAATAGCAGTATGGCTAATGAGAAGAAAATAAAAATGTAACGGGCCTCAGCAGAACAAAAACAAATATAAATATTTCATTGTTTACGTTCATGAAGAAAGACACCGCACGCTTTCTTCCAGTTTTTGTAATATTTATGCTATTAGTGGTGGGATTTTCTGGATGTGTCACCAAAACAACTTATATGGTAGAAATGAGAGATGGCATCCATCTAGCAACTGATGTTTATCTTCCCAAACAAAAAACTCCACATGGGGTAATTCTAATTCGCACTCCCTATAATAAAGATGCCCTACAGCATGTGGGTACTCTATGGGCATTGATGGGGTGGCCTACAGTTATTCAGGATATGAGAGGGAGATTTGCATCTGAAGGAATAGATAGAGCATTTAGAAATGCTCACACTGACGGTCCAGATACTCTTGCTTGGATTGCCTCTCAACCTTGGTGTAATGGAAAGATTGCCACATATGGTGGCTCCGCTCTCGGAATATGTCAATTTTTTATGGCAGGCGAAAATCCTCCTAATCTTGCATGCCAGTTCATTATGGTAGCCACAGTATCTCCGCATGTTAGCTAAAAATTGCTGTTAGCATGACCTGTTTTTGCTAACAGCAATAAAAAGAGAAGTTGTTCCAGTTCCATTTATCTTCATCATCTAAAATTACAAAAAATCCTATTTTCTCTATAAAACAATGAGTGAAAGATAGTGCTGTAACTGAAAAAAGAATGATTAAAAATTTCATTGATGCATAGTACATTAAACAATCTCTTACTAATCTTTCAATTTTTTTCTTCTCTCTCATTTCATCTTCGATTAAATCTTTCCATCTTTCGGCTGTTACTGGATGA
>DRIF01000021.1 GCA_011052825.1 Thermoplasmatales archaeon | reverse complement strand
TTAATACAGGATCCAGAAAACCCAAATCTAAATGAGATAGAAATTCCGATATTTCCACTGGATTTTCTTTTGTAGGATTCCTGAATAATGCTTGCAATTCATATTTCCTACCGATCTCTTTGTCCAAAAAATTCCGATTACTTTTTATTAGCCTTTCTATTTCTATTTCATCCCATCCCATTTTAATCAAAAAAATGATGGGATCTCTCTTTATTTTTTTATGAATTTTTCAGCTACGAGTTATGCCAAAAATGGTTAGCCTTATATACGAGAAGGGCTAATCTGTATCCGCCGACAATGCCAGTAAATCCTTGTCACCAGTAAATAATTACAAATACATTTAACATCTCTCAATCTTTTACTCTCCTCTGATTATTTCACCTCAATATCGTAAACCCATTATTTTTATCAACAAAAGTATTTTTCTTTGAATAATCTTATTAACTGGTATAGCATGTTTATCTCTTCTTAGTTTTCTATCCAGAAGAATATTTCTTATTTTTTGAATATTCAAATTTTTGACAGTGCCATATGATTTTGTTATATTGAGAGGAGATGGTTTTATGATTGCTGTTGATGAGGAAAGCATATGGCATAGTGAGGGATAATTAACTGTATGGATTGAATGCAGGGTCTCCATATAATGTGAATTCGTGAAGGCAAACATATTTTTTATCCAGCGCTCTCGTCTCTTCTATTTTTGAATTTGCATTTTTACTTAAAGGAGGTGTCCATAGGAAGGTAGAATTCGCATCTTTGGAAAGATAAACATTTTTTGCATTTCTTAAAGCTATTCCCGCTGTGCTGTCATTTTTGAGTAAATCAAGTATGAAATCCTCTGCAATAAGAGCACCAAAATGCAAATCTGGATATTTCCCGTATTTAATCAGATTTTTTGTCGCATTCATATACCCATATACTCCAAATCCTTTGAATATTAACCCTGGTTCTAAATACCCTGGGTCAGCAGTATAGCGTGTGGAAGCAACAAAAGCATTCACGCCAGCATGTATATATGCTTGGCTTAAACAATTTTCAGGTATAAAACCCTCTATTTTACCAACCAGACAGCTTTCTATGAAAGCAACACTCGGATTATATTTCATGTTATACACATTTCTAACATCAAAACTTCCTTTTCCAGAAAGCCCTGTTTTAAGACCTAATCCAAACTGGTCAAATTCTAACATATCCCCTGCCTCAAATAAATAATGAGAGCCGTGATTGAATGCAAAAATATAATTACTCTTTATCTGATATTCTCCGCCTTTTCTTTCAATCAAAATTCCCTCTCTCTGCGCATCCAAGCGATGAGCGGAAAAAACTGTAAATCCATTTTCCCAAAAATCATTGCATATTCTCTCATTTATAAATTTGCTTTCTCCTGTTGGGAACTTGGTTGGTTCATCTCTAACTGGGCCAAATCCTATTATGCTTTTTAATTTATTTACCATGGGAGTAACCAGTGGAATTTTTTGAAATTCTATACCAGTTCCTGTTTGAACAGTTGCATTCTGCTTCCATTCTCCCAGCTTTTTTATTATTTCATTATAAAATATTGTTCTTGCTATCAAGGCGGAGCAATCCTCAGCATCATATCCAGTTATTCTTCCAACAGCATTTTCCTGAAATGGATAGTATGTGAAGGTATCATTCTCCGTATCTTGTGGATCTGGGTCTACGTCTCCATATATAAAATCGCTTGCAACCCCCTGCCCAGAGATATAATCACTGTCTGGGTTGTAGTAGTAATACATTGGTATCATTGTTGTATCTGCTAGAATAGCAATATTCAATGGATTTTCTCTGTAATACTCCCATAAATTATACTCATCGTATGGCAAATCAGAAATTTTAGAAAGAATTTCATTTAATTCCTGATGTATCTTCCATACATGTTCGTTGCATGGTTCAACTAAATATTCATTACTTACTGGATAAACTATCCCATCAACTCCTATTTCTTCATTTCCAGCAAATGAAAAATCAGGTTTTGATAAAATCAATCCTTTATGGAAGGCAGAAAGATAGCCAGATAGCGATGACAAACATTCCATTAAAGGAAAATCACCCCTGTCTATCTTTTCAACTTTTATATTTAATTCATAATTTCCCTCTCTTTTTAATATCCACGTTCCAATCACTTCGGCTTTATAAATTCCTGGTTTGTTGTATATGCATGTTTGATAATCGAGTCTGTCAACAATTATACTCCCATTTTCATCTGTTACGGGAATTCCTCCTGCAGTTGATGTATATATGAATGTTACATTATCTGGTGTGGCAAGATGTAAAAATATTCTATCCCCCCATTTTTCAACATCTTCACTATCCTTATTTATAAGTTCTACTTTTATTCTTACATATCCGTCGTATGGAACCTCAAATTCATGCAGGGCTGAATAGTTAAAACCTGATAGTAGAATATTTAGTCCATGTAAAGTACTTCCTGAATTTATTTTTCCCTCAAATTCATATTCTGTTGTTTCTATTACACTTGGCTTAACTATGTCCATTGGATTTGACATTAAAATATAATCAATTTTTCCAAATTTCTGTTTCAAAAAATAAATCATGTAGTCAACTATTTCATCAATTGTCCTAAACTTAACAACAGTTCCATATCCTTCTATATCTCCACAAACATATGTTTTTTTAACTTTCAGAGATTGTAAAACTGAAATAATCTCTCCTATTTCATCTGCAACAAAAATAGGTATTCCTTTATAACAGGCAAGATTTGATAGAGATACTCCAAGTTCATAACCCTCAAAATCATTTTTTATTATTATTGCCTCATCGCTTCTTTCCCACACTTCAAGGGCAATTTGACTGCTAACATCTGCAACATTTCCACTTTCTATAACAATTGCATCACTTAAATCATAAATTTCTTCAAATCTTTTTATTGAAGAAGATGGATTTGAAAT
>DRIF01000020.1 GCA_011052825.1 Thermoplasmatales archaeon | reverse complement strand
ATTTATGTTGCAATCGTGAATTGTATTGTTATTGCCCCAGTAATATAGCCATATACCATAATAATTGTCTGAAACGCTGCATTTGAAGATTGTGTTATATTCAGAGCATACTCTTATACCAGCATATGAACTATTGCTATTCCTTATTGTGAAATCACTTATATTCACTCCATCTGCACCTACATAAACAACATCTCCACTGTTGTTTCCATCTATTATTGTTGTATTTTTATCTTCTCCAATTAAGCTTATTGACTTGTTTATTACAACATTTTCATAATATGTCCCATTGTAGACAAAGATTGTATCTCCATCACTTGCATTATCTATGGCATACTGAATTTTGCTATAGTTTCCTGCTCCTGTGCCTCCGACATACAGAGTTGAAGATAAAGTTTCGTATTTTTCATTTGCCTGTATTGCATCATTTGCCAAAAAAAGGCTTATTCCAATACAAACTATTCCAAACATTATAAAATATCTATTAAATTTTTTATTCATTATTTTGCCTCCTTGAAAATTAAACTAAAAAGTGCTTATAAGTTTTGTCATGACACGTCAATACAAATTATGTGATTAGGGAGTGAGTCTTCGACTTAAATGTTTAATATGTAATTTATCTTCTCATAAAAAATTTTCTTGGGCTTTTTATTCTTCCAGTAATAAGTTTATCTGTTTTAAAAACCCATACAGCTATCATTATAAGAATGAATGCAAAAATAGCGACATATAATATTCCTGCTATTACAATAAAATAATTTTTGAAAAGCAAGGAACGCATTGCCATCATTGGGTGAGAAAATGGTATTGCAAAAAGAATTATTTTTAGTGTAAATGGCAAGGTATCAAAATCTTTGAACATTATTATGAACATTGGAATTATTGCGAGTATTGAAACAGGAACTGTCAGAGTTTGTGCACTTTTATAATTTTTAGCAAATGTTCCAAGAACCATGCATAAAGAGAGAGCTGAAAGAAGGGAGAAGAAAACAGAAATGCCTATCAAAACATAATCAAAAAAATTGAGGGATATTCCATAACCTGCAAGATTTATCTCCATAGATTGCTGAAAGGAATTTATGTAGTAGCTGAATCCTATCATATAAACGATTGCCATTATGAGACCAACAATTGCACTCCCAACTATCTTTCCAAAAACAATTGAGCTTCTTCTCACAGGAAGTGTGAGAAGAGTTTCCAAAGTTTTATTCTCCTTTTCCATCCCCATTGATGATATTACCATACCTCCAGCCATGATTATTATTATCATCATTATTATTGGAACTGTTGTTGATTGTGAGGAGAGAATGTTTCCAATTGTGCTTGGAGATATTCCTTCCATTTCTTTTCCCTTAAAAATTGTTGTTTCTTCTTTTTTTATTGGAGAGAGAACAAAGCTTGAATTCATTTTTCCTTTCTCAATCAAAATTTCTGAAATCTTCTGATTTATTTGATACATTATGTTCTCCACAACATCTGATGAAACCATATCCATTATCCCTGCTCCTTTCATAATCCAGTATACATGTATTACAGCTGAAATGTTATTTAAAATATTGTATGTGAAATTTTCAGGCATAAGAAAAAGAGCTGTCCCTCCTTTTTCCTTTAAAATTTCCAGTCCCTCATCAACTTTTTCTCCGCTTTCATCATATATAACTTCAGCCATTGATTTAGTAACATTTTTTGTTATTGATGAAAAAACTCCATTATCATTATCAACTATACCAATAAGTGGTTTTTTCTGTGCCTCCTCCATTGTCCCACCAATCATGTTGCCTATCCCGCCAAATAAGAATGCCATTACAACTATTGGAATGATGGTCGCTGGAGTTAGTAGTTCTTTTACCTCTTTTTTTATTATATTGAGTAAATGGTTCAGCTTACCACCTCTGTAAAAACTTCCTCAATGTTTCTTGCACTGTATTTTCTTTTAAGTTCTTCAGGATTTCCTTCTTCAATTATTTTTCCTTCATTTATGAGAGCAATTCTGTCACACAAAAATTCTATTTCAAGCATGTTATGTGATGAAAGCAGAACAGTTGTTCCATCCTTTGCAATCTTCTGTATAATTTTTCTTATTTCCTGTGCATTTATAACATCAAGTCCTGTTGTTGGTTCATCCAGAATAGCAAGTTTTGGAGAATTCATTAAAGCCCTTGCAACAAGCAATCTTCTTGTCATTCCCTTGCTGTAAGTTTCTATTTTATCATCAATTCTTCTACCTAAATCTGCTATTTTTATACCTTTCTCAACAATCTCTTCCCCATCAAAAAATCCTGCAATAAATCTTAGATATTCTCTTCCCGTTAAATTTTTGTATGCCCCTGCATCTTCCGGTAAATAACTTATTATTTTTCTTATTTCGTCTGCGTCTTTCTTCAAATCATACTCAAAAATTTTCACTTCTCCTTCTGTAATCTGCAGTAGAGTCGCAACAATGCGTAATGTTGTTGTTTTGCCAGCCCCATTTGGTCCTATCAGCCCAAAAATTTCTCCTTCTTTGACCTTAAATGATATACCTTTAACAGCCTCAATTTTCCCGTATCTTTTAACAAGATTGTTTACTTCGATTGCATTCATTATCTGCCCAATTTTTCTTTTGCCATCTCCCTTAACTTAAATTTCTGTATTTTACCGCTTGCTGTCATTGGATATTCATCAACAAAGAAGAAATATTTTGGAACTTTGTATCTCGCTATATTTTCCAAGCAAAATTGTCTAAGCTCCTCTTCCGTTGCCTTCTCTCCCTCTTTCAACTGAACAAATGCTGCAACTTCTTCTCCATATTCAGGATGAGGAACTCCAACAACTGCAATTTCTTTAATCTTTGGATGTTTGTATAAAAATTCTTCTATTTCTCTTGGATAAACATTTTCTCCTCCCCTTATAATCATATCATCAACTCTTCCCAGAATTCTAACATATCCCTCTTCATCCATCATTGCCAAATCTTTTGTATGAAGCCATCCATTTCTCACTGTTTTTTCTGTTGCTTCAGGCATTTTATAATATCCCTTCATTATGTTATATCCTTTTGCAATAAGCTCTCCTGGAGTATTTTGCGGAAGTTCCTCTCCACTTTCAGGATCAACAATTTTAACTTCAACATATGGCAATGGCTTGCCAACTGTTTCAACTCTTTTTTCAAACGGATCATCTCTTTTTGTTTGTGTAATAACAGGAGATGCCTCAGTGAGCCCATAGCATATTGTTATTTCCTTCATATGCATATCATTCATGACTTTTTTCATAACTTCAACAGGACAAGGCGCGCCAGCCATTATGCCTGTTCTCAATGATGTTAAATCATATTTTTCAAAATCTGGATGATTTAGTTCTCTGACAAACATTGTTGGTACTCCATAAAGAACAGTGCATCTCTCAGCTTCAACAGATTTCAAAACTTTTTCTGCATCAAATATTTCTATTGGAACCATTGTCGCTCCATGTATAACGCTATTTAAGGTTGAAATAACACATCCAAAACAATGGAAAAATGGAACTGGAATGCACACTCTGTCCTTATGAGTTAGTCCAAGATAATTCCCAACCCAATAGGCATTGTTAACTATATTATAATGGGTTAGCATAACTCCCTTTGGAAATCCTGTTGTCCCTGATGTATATTGCATATTAACAACATCATGGCAGTTGAGGGAATTCTGGATTGAGTAAAGCGTTTCATCATCTATTTCCTCACCCATTTTTATTATATCATCAAAATTCAGCATTCCAGCATATCTCTCTTTTCCAATGAAAATAGCCTTCTCAAAATATGGGAATTTTTCTGATCTTTTTCCTTCCTTCAGCTCTGGAATTACATTATGGAGAGTTTCTATATAATTTACATTCTTGAATCTATCAATCAAAAAAAGATATTTTGTATCAGATTGTTTAAGTAGATATTCAAGCTCAGCTTTTTTGTAATATATATTTACTGTCAAAAGAACAGCACCTATTTTTGCTGTTGCAAATTGAAGTATCACCCATTCAGGAACGTTATAAGCCCATACTGCAACATGATCCCCTTTTTTAACGCCAAGTTTTATCAATCCCTTTGCAACCTTATTTACTATTTCTCTAAATTCTTTATATTTATAGCGTGGTCCATTTAAATATACGAGAGCATCATTATCTGGATATTTTTCAGCTGTTTCATCCAAAATCTGTCCAATTGTTTTTTCTATCATGAGGATGAATATTTTTTACATTCATAAAATTTATTGCCTCTGAAATCTTTACATGCATGAAAAAATTTATTGCACCGCTTGCAATGGGCATTCTTTTTACCTTAAGCCAGTTAATAGCTGTTTCAATTGCTCAACCATTCAAAAAAGCTGGCTTTTCAGCATTTGAAAATCCTGAGAATCCAATGAATATTATTCAAATTTTTATTATAATAATGGTTTTCACCTTGTTTATACTCATAATTGCAAAATATAAGGAAGAGATGGTTAAATACATAATACTTTTTTCATTCTTCCTTGCTTCTCTCTCAATATTTCAAGCTTTCTTTTATTTTATAAGTCCCTCTTTGTCTTTTTTATTTTCTTTGATAGTATCAATAACAATGTTTATGCTCTTAATAAAACATCCTGAGTGGTATGTAATTGACTTCTTTGGAATTTTCCTCACAGGTGGAATATCTGCAATTTTTGCAATTTCTCTATCAATAGAAATGATTATAATATTTTTGATTGCCTTAGCAATTTATGATGCAATAGCTGTCTATAAAACAAAACATATGGTAAAACTTGCAGAAACAATTGCAGATTCAAATCTTCCTCTTCTCATAATAATCCCAAAAAAAGCCTCTTATTCCTACATAAAAAGCAAAATTGGGAAAGACAGAGATGCTATTTATGTTGGCCTAGGAGATTTAATAATACCTGGAATACTCATAACCGCTTCATATCTCGAGAAAGGCATAGCCGGATTTATCTTCACGCTGGCAGGCGCACTTGCAGGCTACTTTTTACTGATGAAGTTAATATCAAAAGGTCCTCAGCCAGGACTTCCATATCTGAATGGAGGGACAATTATATCATATGCAATTCTTCACTTTCTGTAACCACATTTACTGCAAACTGCACCATTCCTTAATTTTATTTCCCCTCCACATTTTGGACATTTTATTTTCTTTAAAAGATAGGAAAGCCATGCATCTCTCAGTTCTTTTTCATCTGCATTTTTTGCCTTTTCAAAAATTTCTCTCTGCTTTTCACTCTCCAAAAATTTTTCTATGCTATCCCAATCAATTCTCTTCTCTTTTTCTTCGATTTTAATTTTAACCAGAGGAGATAAAAATACTCCAGCAATAAACCCTCCCAGATGTGCAGTGTGAGCAATTCCATCTGTTACTCCAGATTGAGTATAAAGAATTTCTATGAAAGCATAGAAAAGAGCAACAAAAATTACTGGTAACCTTATAAAGAAAATTAGTGGGGCAACCAAAGGAACAACAACCTTTTTAAATGGATATGCTGATGCAAATGCTCCAAGAATACCAAAAATTGCTCCAGATGCTCCTATTAAATAAGTATTTTCACCTCTCACCAAAGAAAATGTAACTGTCGCAAAAAAACCTGATACAATATAAATAAGGAGGAATTTTTTGGCACCTATCTCATTTTCAAGAGGAAAACCAATAAAAATCAATCCCATCATATTAAAAAATATGTGGAAAAAATCGCCGTGTAGGAACATTGAAGTAAAAATGGTGTATATCTTATATGAAGTTAGATAGGAAGGTCTGAATGCAAGTTCTTGGAGCTGGAAATTGTATAAAGTTATTATAAATATGCAAAAATTTGCAATTACAATTGCCTGAGAAACTGGAAATTTTTTTATGAAAGAATATGTAATGAATGATATTATTATTGCAACTATTATAAACGATATCAAACTCATTGTCTCCTGTATAGGTAAATTATTAAAAACGTTACTATAATTAATGACAAAATAGAAAATCCACCTGTTTTTTTATTGTTTTTGCATTCATAATTCCAGTCATACCAAAATATTTTTTCAAAATAGTATGTTATTTCTTCATTCTCTATTATTATTCCCACTTCCCTATTATTTCTAACTGAATTTTCACCCCAATTAATTGAAGATATTAGCACTTTAGAATTATCAATTATTATTCCTTTGTTATGTATTTCAAGACAATCTTCCAGTTTTGCTGAAATTCCATTTTCCTTCAAAAATTTTAAAGTTTCCTGGTTCATTGAAGAAGTTGATTCATATCTTGGATTATAATTTAATATTACTCTCACACTCACCCCACTTTCATTTTTCTCTATCAATTTTTTTAGAAAAGGATTCGTTCCACTACTCCACTCTTTTTGTATGTATGCCTGTTCCACAAGTATTTCATTTTCTGCTTCATCTATCATTTTTATTATCCATTCTTCTGCATTGTCAGGAGAGAGAATAAGGGTTGCGTTAAAACTTGAATTGAAGTAGAAAGGAGAGAACATTGGAATATAATCACCTTTTGGAATCGAATAGCTCATGGAAAAGTCGGAAGGAGGTTTTCCATGAGTGAAACTTTCTTCATTAAATAAAATGCTGTCCTGAAAAGAAGGATTCCAGTCATATTCAAAAACATCTGTTAAAAAAGAAGATAAATTTTCGCTTTCAATAGCAATTCCCCATTCCCTATTCCCGTAAGTATTGTCTACAGGAATTCCACTTTTTACCCAGTTTGCAGATTGTATTATGCATCTGCCATCACAAATAACATATTTTGCATGATTGTAATTGTATCTTTTGTATATTCCATTTCCCTTATCTTTAAGCATATATCTCACCTCTCCTTTTTTACTGAGCATATAAGCAATCCATCTCTCCTCCATTGGTATTCCACCTATTACATCTCCATCCAGAAAAAGTTTTATTTTTGCATTTGAATTAAACAAAACTTCTGCAACGAAAGGATTTGTGAAAATATAAACGTTTATTAACAATTCCTTAGCATTTTTTAATTCTTGAGATATTACATCATATGAACAATCAGGAGAACAGAATGCAATTGCTTTATCCACTTCGCCATGCCATATATAAAAATCTGATTGTCCAATTATAAAAGTTCTGTTGTATTCCCAGTCAATACTTGTGTTTGTATCCTGCAACTCCTTTCTTTTTAAAACCACTCCTTCATTTACACACTCAACCGGTTTCCCATTCCATCCCTCTTTATAGACAGTTTCTCCATAAACAAAAGCATCAATTGTATGATTATATTCATCTTTTAAACAAACAACCCCTCCGTTATTTGACATTATAAAACTTCCCTTTCTCTCCATATCTGGAACAGAAGAACAATTATAGTATTCATAATCTGGCTTAAATCCTGCTTCCTTCTCAAATGAGGTTGCGTTTTGGGTGAAGTAAATTTTTTCAGATGGTTCAATATAAATAGAGGGAAAAATTATTTTATTCTGTTTGTCTGCCCTTTTCCATGGTTGTGTTGTTATATACCATCCATCTAAATTTACCTCTCTATCTCCAGCATTTTTTATGCATATATATTCATTTTTTCTGTTGGGTCTTGTATGATAATAAACTTCATCAATCAGAACTTTTTCATTTCTGTTTTTTGTTGATAAAATAGTTATATTGCAAAATGCGTAATTATTATCCTCATTTTCATCGCTGACATGAACAATAATTTTATGCTCTCCTTCCTTATCTTTTGTATCAAATTTTATTGAAGGGATTCTGTAATAATTTATTGATTCATAGAATATTCTCCCAATTAAATGCTCATCATCCGTTTTATCATAATAAAATGAAACCGCAAAAGCCTTGCTTATACCAAAATTTTTATTTTCTATTCTTGCACTTATTTCAATAATTTCCCCTTCACCAACAATCTCCTTTTCAACTTTAACCCATTTAACTGATAAATCAAATTGAGCATTGGAGAGAGGAATTGAATTAAATAGAATAAGGAATGTTGTGCATAACAATACAAATTTCATGTAAAAAATAAGATTATTTCATAAATTAATTTTTTCTCAATGCATAGTTCTAAAATTGCATCAGAAAATTTATATAGGTGGTTTTATATAAAAAATAGGCAAAAGCCTATATTTCATAAGGGACGAGGGAAATGCTATTTTTTGCCTCTCCCCTCGTCCCCGCCTCCCCCTGCAATATTTTTAAAAACGCTTTTACTTTACAATTAGGGCGTGTGGCCTAGCTAGGATAGGGCGCTGGCCTTCTAAGCCAGTGGTCGCGGGTTCGAATGCATGGTGTGCAGAAAATCCCGCCGCGCCCGCTTTTAATTTTGCTCTACCAATACAGAGATGATTTATTAGGTTCACAGCAAGTAAAAGAAATTTTTTGCATGCGATAGCTTTATATTTCATATTTCTATTTCGTTGAGGAGGGATAAAAATGACAGAACAGGAAAATGTAGTGTTCGTGGGAAATAAGCCACCAATGAATTATGTACTGGCTGCCATAACACAGCTTAACTCTGGGGTAAACCAGGTGGCAATAAAAGCGAGAGGAAGAGCAATATCCAGAGCAGTCGATGTAGCAGAGATTGTAAGAAGAAGGTTTGTAACAGATGCACAGATCAAAGACGTAAAGATATACACAGAAGAACTGACAAATGATGAAGGAAACAAGGTAAACGTCTCTTGCATAGAAATATACCTGGCTCGGGAGTGAGTCAGGTTCCTCTTTTTCTTTTTATATTTTACCCCATACCAAACTGCTTTAGCAATTTTCTCTGCATTTTTTTGCTCGATAGATTTTTCATCATTTTTTTAGACATGTTATAATGGCGAAGGAGTTCCTTAACATCCTTTGATTCAACTCCAGCACCTCTCGCAATTCTTTTTATATGTGATGATTTTATTATATTCGGGTTTTCCAGTTCCTTTCTCGTCATAGAATCCATTATCACTCTGTATTTTTTCAATCTCTTCTGTGTCTCGTGTATATCCTCGTTTCTCAGTTTTCCTCCAATTGGAAGCAAATCTGCAATTTTCTGGAAAGGGCCCATTCCAGATAAAAGTTCCATCTGTTCATACATATCAAGGAGTGTGAACTTGCCTGATAGCATCTTTTTTGCAGTTTTCTCAATTTTCTTTTCCTTGCCTTTCGATGCTTCCTCCGCCTTCTCGAGCAAAGTTTGCAAATCTCCCATTCCAAGAATGCGAGACAAAAATCTGTTTGCATCAAACTTTTCCAAATCGTTCATGTGTTCTCCTGTTCCCACATAAAGTATTGGAGCTCCTGTCTCTGCAACTGCAGATAGCGCTCCCCCCCCTTTTGCAGTTCCATCCATCTTTGTAAGTATAACACCTGTTATTCCTATTGCATCATTGAAAGCTTTTGATTGTTTTCCTGCCTGCTGTCCTATGGAAGCGTCAATAACCAGAATTTTTTCGTCTGGATTGACAATTTTTGATATTTTTTTCATTTCTTTTATTAAATCATTTTCCAGAGAATGTCTTCCAGCAGTGTCTATTATTATAATATCATACTTTGAGAACTTTTTAATTCCCTCCTCAACAACATTTTCTGCTTTTTTTCCCCCTCCAAAAACAGGAGCATTTATTTTATCTCCAATCTGTTTTAATTGTTCAAATGCAGCAGGTCTGTGAACATCTGCAGAGATTAGGGCAACTTTCATTCCCCTTTTCTGAAAAAATCTTGCAAGTTTTCCGCATGTTGTTGTTTTTCCTTGTCCATACAATCCAACCATCATTATTTTCTGCTTTTTTAATGAAAGTTCCCTTCCCTTTCCAAGAATTGATGAAAGTTCTTCATGCAGTATTCTCAGAACATGTTCTCTGTTGCTCATTCCTGGTGGCGGTCTTTCCTCTAAAGCTCTTTTTTCTATTTTTTTTGAAACTTCAAGAACAAGTTTTACATTAACATCTCCTGCAATCAAAGCACGCTGTATGTCTCTCACAACCTCTTTTATCAAATCTCTATCAATGAAAGGAGCATTTGCAATTTTTCGAAAGGCACTTCTCAGTGATTCTCCAAAACTTTTAAGCATTGGAGAAATATTTGAAATGCTATTTATCTTTTTTGTTTCAATCTATATTTATGTATAAATTGTATCCCATCTATTATTTTTATATCCCTCTCACAATCACTTTTAGAATATCTTTTCAAATCCTAAGACAAACAATGTTTAATTTTTATTTGTGAAAATACAGTTGACAACACTAACTTTATAAATAAAATCATATTTTGTTGTGGGGGCAAAAATGAAGGCAAAAATAGTTTTTATATTCTTGGCGTTGTGTCTCCTTATTGGAGGGTTTAATATTGTAGGGATAGATGAAGGCAAAAAAATGTTGCGTGAAGAAAACGAGATTGTGCATGATGAAATGCTTAAACAAGAAATAACATTTTCTCCTCCATCAATAGAAGAAAGTAATGATTATGCATACATTGCCATAAATGAATGCAATTCATTTATTGTTAAGCCAGGATATCCATTGCTACCAAAAATGGTAAAAAGGATAGAAATTCCATATGGGGCTAGGAATATAAGTGTTGAGGTTAATATTGAAGGAGGAAAAGAATATGAAATCCAGAGAAAGATAGTTCCATCTCCAGCAAGAATAAGAATTTCAGATGGAAAGGTTATGGAAGGAATGAACAGAGAAATATATAAAAACATAAACACTTTCCCAGAGAAGTGGTATTCCTATCATATAGGAGTCGGACTGAACAACTATGGAGAAAGAGTCATTCATGTTGTTGTTAGCATATATCCTGTGAAATATATCCCTTCTCTTCAAAAAATAATTGTTGCAAAGATAGCCAACATTGAAATTGGGTATGATATTGCACAGGAAAACATAGAAGGAGATGCATATGAACTTTTGATAGTTGCTCCATCTGAGTTTAGAGATGTTTTACAGTCATTAGTGGAACATAAAAATGATATTGGAGTTCCTACAATTCTGAAAACAACAGATGAAATATATGCCTCATATGATGGAAGAGATGAGCCAGAAAAAATAAAATATGCAATAAAGGATGCAATAGAGGAATATGGAATAAAATATGTGTTGCTTGTTGGAGGACTCAAATCAAAGATATATGCAAAACCAAAAGATAACGCAAATGCTGGCATAAAAGGATGGTATTTGCCAGTTAGATATTCAAACTGCAGATATTGGGAAGGAGATGATCCTGGATTTATAACAGATTTATATTATGCTGACATCTACAAATATGAAGATGGCAACATTGTATTTGATGACTGGGACAGCAATGGAAATGGAATATTTGCAGAATTTACGCAATACACCAGAGACATCCTTGATTTATATCCAGATGTTTATGTTGGGAGGTTGCCATGCAGAAATTTGAAAGAAGTTGAGGATGTGGTGAGTAAAATAATAGCTTATGAGATAGAAGATAAAGAGGAATGGTTTTACAGGATTATAGGTGTAACAGGAGATGGTTTTCTTGATCAGGAAGATTTGAACATAACATGGGATGTAAGCAATGTTCCTGATGGGAGTTATACATTATATGCCCAAAGTATAAATGATGAAGGGGATGCCGGACCAGTAGATATAACCCATTTTGTTATAGATCACAACGCAAAAACAAAACTTACTTTCAATCATGATGATTATCTAATTCCAGAAATACAGAATGGATATCCCGCTCCCCCAATAGCCAAAATTGTTTCAATATCTGAAGGGGATGTTGTTGGCAGAGATGACTATACCTACTCTCCCTCAGAAAGAGAAGCGTATCTTAATTATTATACACACTGGGCAGATGTGGAATACGTTAATGGTATACTTTATATAAGAGGCAAGTCCTATGATCCAAAACTGTATGGAGATTATACCAACATACACGTATGGATTGAAAATGAGAATGGCGAAATCGTTTTTTCTGCATGGAGAAACAACACAATTCAGATAGCAGAAGGTGACTGGACAGTTGGAGAAAAATTATTGCATGAAAGGGGAGGAGCTTTCTATTATATGCCTGACAGCTTTGAAAAAATATTTTTATCCACATCAAATGGCAATTTTACCGGCAAACAGGATGTTGTTGATGCATTGAGCAAGGGGGCTGGCTTTGTTTTCTTCTCCGGACACGGAAGCCCAGGCGTGTGGGCAAATCATTATCCAGGCATACCAGGCAACAGACAGCACGCAGAGATTATTGGCTTATCAGTTAGTGATCTGGAAGGCAAGCCACATTTCCCAATGGATGCTATATCCAATGAAGGCAAGCCATTTATATGCGTTGTTGGAGGATGTCACAACAACCAGTTTAATATTTCTGTTGTTCTAACATCAATTGACTGGTTCAACAGGCGATATATGAATACCTTTGGCTATCCAGTTCCAGAATGTTGGAGCTGGTATATTGTTAAACAGCCAAATAAGGGAGCAATAGCAAGCATTGGCAATACGGGATATGGATATGGCAATCTTGGTGAGTGGTGTGTTATTGGAGGCGTGGACAACTGGATAACCACAGAATTTTTCAGGGTTTACGCTGAAGAATCTTTATCAACTCTTGGGAATGTGTATGCAGGGGCAATAAGCAATTATATAACCCACTTCCATGAATTTGTTATGCCAGATGTTCATGAAGGATGGGATGCTGGTGATTTGAAAACAGTCCAGCAGTGGGTTTTATTTGGAGACCCAAGCTTGCAACTTCTCTCTTCTTAATTTTTTTTAAAAATTAGAGTGTAATGAAAAATATCTTAGATAATTTTAGCATTAATTCATTGAAGGCAAATCATTGATTATACTTCAATACTTTTTTCTTTTCCTATGATGTTGAAAATCACCACCTCTTCCTCGTCATCTGCTGTATTGCCAGCTTTATCATAGGCAACTACTTTTATTTTGTGTTTCCAAGCAATTTTTTCATCCCATAACCATTCATAGGGTTCTTCTCTTATAATTTCTTTTAACTCATCATCAACATAAAACTCAATTTTTTCAATGCCATTCTCATTATCTGTAGCATTAACATTAACTGTGATATCACCAATTATGATAGTATTACCAAAAATTGTTGGAAAAATATCTCTTCCAAAAATATATAGATGCCCTTTTGGTCTCTGAATAAAAATTGTTGGAGGATTACCATCTTCCACGAACATTGGTTCTTTGCCCACTTTCAAATTGCTTGAATTGGCAAGAGATTCATTGCCTTTGCCATCATATACTCGAACTTTACCTGAAATTTGAGAGGAAAAGTTAATAATCTGCTCCTCGCCCCATGACCACAACACAAATGTTGATGAGGAGTTATCTTTTTTAAACTTGTAGCACGATATTGTTTCGCTTATGTCAATAATACAATCATATTCTGCATTTTTGAGCAAACGAGGCATATCAGAGTAAGTATAGGGATAGGGTTGCCCTTCTTCCCAACTGAAAGAACTCATGCCAGGGTGCTCTGCTTCCCACTGCAAAAATTCTTCTGCAATTTGTGTGGCTGTAGCATATTCAGCAATCACTTCTCCTGTTGGTATTTTCTTGCCTATAAAATTTTCATCAAGCCAGCTGAGCATTGTTTCAATATAAATTCTATTTGGGTTGTTGTAGCAATCATGAGTGGCAATTCCAAAAACCCAAACCTTTGCAGGAAGATTATTCCTCTGCCAGTGAAGCCACTCTATATATTCCATTATGAAATACTTTTGATTTGTTCCAAGAGATCTAGGACCAGATGGTCCAGGATTGGGTTCCAGTTGAGGATAGTGAGGGATTAAGATATATTGTGTTTGATTTAGACACTCCTTTAAAAATTTTCCCGCTTCAGGAGATGGGTGGAAAGGATTCCAGGGGTAGTGACCAAAATTTTCATAGGCAAGGATTCCTGCTGGTTCTGTAAGGGCGGTTTCAATGGTAAATCCAAATTCATTCATGAGTTTAACTAGAAGAGGTTGTGCACACTGATATGGAGCAACTCCATAATTGTTCTCGCTACCTATGATTGAGTTGACCGCATTAGTGTTATCCTGCCAAATTCTTCTGACAATTTCCTCTGAAACATCTGGTGTTTCAAGAACCCAGTCATGCCGATCTCTTCTCCATAAAGGATGAATATGTGTTCCCCAATTGAATCCAGCATCGAGATATGATTTTATAAGTTCTTGGTCGCCAAAATCTTCAACAAATTCCATAAATTCTCCGTTGGAGGAAACTGTCAATTTAGCTCCATGAGCCAGAGCTGTATCTCTCAACCAATACATTTCCTCACGTCTGGCGCCATAGTCAAACCCAAATTCAGGGAGAAAAGGTTCAATATGAACTGCAAAAAGGACTTTAATTGGGGGCTGTGTTTCTTTGGTGTGTCCAAAGGAAATGTCTCGGAAGCAAGGGCAATTAAATATTAACAATCCTAAAATTACAGCAATAAAAAATTTATGTGATATATATTTGGCAAATACAACCATATTTTCACCTGTGATGTTTAAATATTAAGTCCTTTATAAATGCAACTTTTTTTTCAACAATTTAGTGGAGAACATATAGAGTTTTGATGCGTATCATCTCGTGAGGGGGGATATATTGAGAGAAGAAATGATATAGCATTCATGAAATGAATGTTTGCAACAGGAGTAAAAGAATTAAAAACAGGAGAAAAACAAAGAAAAAAGAAAACTTACTTAAGAGGAAAAAAGTATCAAGAGACATTTCTTTATGATTTTTATGTGTAAGAAGGAGTTGAAGAAAGAGATATTGTTTCACAAAATCACCCTTATTGAATTTTTTTAAGAGATGGATAAGAAAATTTCTGGTTACAAACTGAATTTATATCTGTCAAATAATAATAGTTCGCAGTGTTATCTCAAAGTCAGTTATTGCTGTATCGAAATTAGCATTTTACCTGTTAGATTATTGGACACTCGAAATTTAATTTTGGTCAATGATAAGTATAAAAATTCTAAGTGAGGCGAAGCGTTGTCCGAAAAATAAATTTAGATATTTTTATTCTACATAATGGATGGGATGCAATAAGGATAAGAAAGTAGACAGAAAATTCAAAACCAATTGGAAGATATACAATCTTGCTATGAAAAATGAGGATGAATGGTTCATTCAAAACGCAAAGAAAATCATTGACAGGATGCCTGAACCATGGGAAATTTCCAAAAGAGGTAGACCTCCACATCCTCCAAAGTCATTGGTTCTGGCATTATTACTTAAATCAAAACATCAGAAAACTTATCGTGGCT
>DRIF01000019.1 GCA_011052825.1 Thermoplasmatales archaeon | reverse complement strand
GTAATTTACTGGATGTTGAAAAATAAAGAGCCCTTCCATATTGAAGGATATGAACCACGATAGATACATGCTAAATAACTGCGTTAATCTGACTGTGGAAAATATCCTTCAATGTATAACCAAATTGCCATATTGCAGCAAACTGCGAATAGGTGACTGTTAATGGAAGGTGAAGCAACCCGAAATTTAATAAATAGCAAGGTGATTACAATGTAAAACAATGTAGGGAGGAATTTTAACATAGGTGTATCTACCTTGGTCGCTAGAAAAAAAGGTTTTTATATTGATGAAATATAAAATTGCATGAAAATAAAAATAGATGGTTGGAAGTGCAATCTTACTTTTTCATCAGCTCATTTTCTGGCGGATTATTCAAAATGTTCTCATTTGCATGGACACACATACTCAGTGAGTGCAGTAATAGAAGGAGAAATAAAGGAGGGAATAATAATTGATTTCAGAATTGTCAAGAATGCAATAAGAAAAATAATTGAGAAAATAGACCATAAAATAATCATCCCAGTAGAAGGAAAATTTGAGATTAAGAGAGGGAGGGAGGTGGAGGTTAGATACAAAGACAGGGTTTATATTTTCCCAGAAGATGACTGTGTCTTTTTACCTTTATATTCTTCATCTGCAGAGAATATCGCAAAATATATTTTAAAGGAAGTTGTCGCAGAAATAAATAGTGAAAATATAAAAAGTATTGAGATTGGAATTGATGAGGGATATGGACAGGGAGCGTGGACGAAATGGGAAAGAAAGCAGTCTGCTTGATATCAGGAGGAATGGATAGCGCAGTTGCATCTGCAATAGCAAAAAAAGAAGGTTATGAAATACATGCCTTAACATTCAACTATGGTCAGAGAAATCGAAAAGAAATAGAATCTGCCAAAAAAATAGCTGAATGGCTTGGAGGAAAACATAAAATAATAGATGTAAATTTACGACAGATAGGAGGCTCCGCTCTCACTGATGAGATTGAAGTTCCTGAAGAGGCACATGGTATACCACTAACCTATGTTCCAGCAAGAAATACAATATTTCTCTCTTTTGCCCTTGCATATGCAGAGGTTATTGATGCAGATTCAATTTTTATAGGAGTGAACTCTGTTGATTATTCTGGATACCCTGATTGCAGACCTGAGTATATTGAAGCTTTTCAGAAAATGGCAAATCTTGCTTTGAAAAGAAGTGTTGAAGGAAGACCAATAAAAATAAAAACGCCTCTTCTATATTTCTCTAAAGCAGAAATAGTTAAAAAAGGATACGAAATGCATGTTCCATTTGAAAAAACATGGAGCTGTTATAGAGAAAGAGAAAGAGCATGTGGAAAATGTCCATCATGCAAATTAAGAATCGAGGCATTTAAGGAGGCTGGCGTGAGGGATCCAATTGAATATGAATAAGTTAATAACAGTTGCAATAGTTATAATATTCTTTTCAGGATGTATTGGAAAATCTGGAGATGAAATCCCGTCAGTTTTTAAAACAGATAATTTCAGAATAGGAGATAAAGTAACATATGAACTGTGGGGAAAAATGATTATTCCAAAGGAAACAGGCTCTCTGATATACAGAAGTAAGGGAAAGGCAGACATTGAAATAAAGGAGAACAGTATAGAAGATGGTTTTGGAAACGGTGTTGATGTAGTTGATTTTTACATGAAAATTCATGAAAAACCATACAATCAAACGAGAGAAATCGTTGAAGACCTTCCAGTTGATGTGGAAAAGCATGTTTACCGTCTAATAAAAGGAGATATTGTTGGAGGGATAGTAAAAAGTTATACACTTCATCATGCATTCAACAGGGAAAGAGAGATTGAAATAAATTCATATCCATTAAATGATATTGTAGATTTTTTTCTTCAGAAAGAATTTAAGGACGGAATGAATGGAAGTTTTTATTATGAAAACTGGAATTTTAAATGGAAGGCAAACGGCTACGACAAAAAATTGAAGGCTCTCAGAATAGATGTATCAGATGATTCTTCAAAATCTTTCTCTATATGGATAAGAAATGGTTATTCATTTCCGTATCAGATTGCTTTTTATTACGATGATGGAACAAGAATAAACCAGTATACTTATAAAATAAAAAGTTTTAAGAGAGGAACTGGAAAAGAAATTTATTTTGGAGAAGTGAAATACAACTCCACCAGAAACTTAAAATTTTATGAATGGAAAAAATTTGGTGTCCCAGAGAATGGAAAAGGAAGTAAGCTCAAAATGGATATTCAAACTGCAATGGCTCAGGCGTCTTCATATGCAGGTTTGAAAAAATTTTTGAGAGAGAATGAAGGTGCATATATGGTTATGGCTGAATATTGGGAATATGGAGATGAAGCGGGATGGAATTTGCATTTTGGAAACAAGAATTTGAAGGAAGATTATGTGCTGAATGTCTCGAATAGTGGAAGGAATCCAATACCATATACAGAAATTTCTCCTTACCTTCCATTTGAGGAAATTCCAAAAGATATAGAAAATATAAGTAATAAGTTATTGAGCGTGGCAGATGCAGAAAAAATTTTTGAAGAAAAAACAAATTTCTGGGAAAGAAATTTTTCATTTAAAGTTTCTTTCATAGAGGAATATTATCCTGACACTCTGTTTGATATATGGGAGGGAAATGGAAAGGAAAAAGAAATAGGAGTTGGGACCTATCCGAGAGGAGCGTGCCTAATAGATGGATTTCATGAAATTGTTAGAAGGTATGCATTTGGATACTGGCTTATTACAGAAATCCCTCCGTTCAAACCTTCTGAATGGAAGATAAATGGAGAAAATGGAATGGTTACATATGTATATGAAGAATACCTCTAAATTGAAAGTAAATTCAATATTTTACTCAATTCAAGGAGAAGGTTGTGATAATGGAATTCCAACAATTTTTATTCGCCTCACTGGATGCAACTTGAGATGCAGTTATTGTGACACAAAATATGCATATTATGAAGGAAATGAAATGGAAATTGATGAAATATTTAAAGAGGTTAAAAAATGGGATTGCAAAAGGATATGCATTACAGGAGGAGAACCTCTTTTACATAATAATATATACAAACTTATTGATTTTTTATTGCATAAGAAATATGAAATAAGCGTGGAAACAAATGGCTCAATTGATGTATTAAGGCTTTCTTTAAAGGATGTTGTTATAAAAATGGATTTGAAATGTCCATCTTCTGGAATGCATGAAAAAATGAGGAAAGAAAACATAAGTTTGTTGAGGAAAAGAGATGAATTGAAATTTATAATTGATGAAAAAGAAGATTATGAATATGCAAAGAAAATAATAAATGAATATAAACCTACCTGCAATATAATATTTCAGCCAGTATGGGGTGATATGGAAAAAGCAAGAAAAATTGCAGAATGGATTTTGAAGGATAGCATAAATGTAAGATTCTCAATTCAGATTCATAAAATTTTATGGGGAGATGAAAGAAACAGATGAAAAATTAAAGCGTTGTCCGTTAAATGATTCAAAAATAAAGAATAGTGATAAAATGAGATGTTTTTAATTCCAACAGAGTTCAATTTTATCACTATTCACTCAAAAAAATTTATTCTGGGTAACTCTGGTTAATAGAAAAATATAGTTTCCACTAATCAAAGCACATGGATTGGTGTTTTTTTTTGATTTATTTATCCAGCTTCTTTCACCGGAAGAAGCAGTGGTTCATCTAATATTAAAGATGCTTTGATCTTATTCATTACTAAAAGATTGTAACATATGACCTTCAACCTCAATTCTTTCTCCTGTAAATCCTCTCTTCTAGAAAATAAAACATGTCCCAATCTTTGTTTTTCAGCACCTATCACTGCCTCTATAACACTTCTTCGATGATAAGCATTGTCAAATGCATCCTTATCGTCTTTCCAAAGTCTTATCATTTTATGCCAAGCTGGAGATCC
>DRIF01000018.1 GCA_011052825.1 Thermoplasmatales archaeon | reverse complement strand
GCTATAATTTTGGGCGTAACATTGCTCAAAATGTGGAAATGAAAGCCATTTGGTGGATAAACAATGGTTAGTGACAAATTTATCAGTGATTTTTTGAGGACTTTTACATTTTTTACAGGGGAATTTTCGCTCAAAATTTCTGTCAAATTTATCAAAAAATTTGCGAGGAAACATATGAAAAATATGCCTATGATACACCATTTATTCCAATGCCTTACAGGATGTAATTCTATTCCTTCCTTCAAATTTCTTATGAATTTTTCCGCTTTGTCTCTCTCCTTATACAGCTTCAATATTTTCTCCGCTTCTGCATCAACAGAACTTTCCAGAATGAAAAAGCCTTCAATGCCTGTAATATAAGGATTTTCCATATCAATGATTGTTTTCTGTATGCATGGTATAAGCTCTACCCATCCTTCATCACATGGTATCCTTTCTCTTTTCTTTTTCTTCAATATCTTATTTCCTCTTTCTTTCGCTTTCTTAAACTTCCTTTCTTTTGCCTTTATTTGATCCGCATATAATTCAGGGCAGAAAAAGATATAGAGGATCTCTTCTTCTTTCTTCTTTATACAGTAGTAATGTCTTTCATTTATTTCAAATTCTTCAACACTTTCAAAATTCTCCTTGAAAAATTGAATATATTTTTTATATTTTCTTACTTTCTTTGGCTTTAGAGTAAGATAATGATACTTCATTTCTCTTATATCATGCTTGTTTTTTCTTGTATTTGATCCAGCATCAAATATAAGCAATGAATTTTCTGGAAGAACTTTTGATATAACTTTTAGCATTTGTTTCATATGCTTTTTATCCTGCACATTTCCTTTCTGTATTGTTATAGCTGTTGGTATTCCATTTATTCCTGTTGCAATCCCAAAATTTATTTGCATCTTATCTGGTCTTTTATCTCTTGAATAACCATAAGATGCAAATTCTGCTTTTTCTCCTTCTAAATATGTTGAGGAGAAATCTATTATTTGTTTATTGTCTGCTAATCCGCTTTCTTTTATGAATTGTTGGTATCTTTCAAGCAATACAGGAAAGAATTTTCCTATTCTTTCCAAAACCCTATACAATGTTCTCTCCGCAACATTTTCCTTTACTCCAAGCTTATTCATTGCCTCTATAGGATAAGTTTTCAGTATTTGACGGGTAGCAACAGAATGAGTTAGCCTATTATTTACATGTACTTTTACCAGCGGAATGAAATCTTTCATATTTCCTCCTATGCCACCAAAAATTTTTGAGAAGAGACCGAATTCTTTTTCTACTCTGTCTATTATTACTATGCCGCCTAATGGAAATGTTATATTCTTCATAAGGAGATATTGGCAAAGCCAATATCTCTTTTTAGGCGGCTAACTGGCAAATTCAGGTATCTAAAATTTTAATAAAAGTTTCAATACAAAAATAATAGAAATACATAGTGTAAAACACAGTAGTCACAGGGAATTTGAATCCATAAACAACTGATAGAAGATGTAGGTTAAAAAGGTGAAAGAATGGATTTACAAAAAACAATTAAATACTTTCATGATTCATAATATAATGGATGAAGAAAATAATTTATCCACGCGCAATAATATTTCCAAAGAAGAAGTCAACATTCCTCCACACAATGTTTCTTGGCTCGACAAATGCCCTGTCTGTAAATCAGGTAAATTATTATCAGTTACCAAAAAAAAGTTTTTTGGTTTGGCTAAAACTAACTGTTTTGAATGCAATAACTGTAATGCAATCTTTATCCAAAAAGATCAAAGATTTCAACTCACTGAAGTTATAGACAATTCAAATCCAGTATGGCAGTTATATGGTAAACAAATATTAACAGAAAGAGAATGGAAAAACATTGCTTATGGAGGAATGTCAGACGCTCGGCAAAAAGAAGCAGATCTAGAATATTGGCTAACACAACTTAAAGAAGGAAAAATCCAGTTGCAGATAGCAGATGATTCTCCAATAATTTTAAAGAAAGGCGAGGAATTACAACTCGTTTTACCTGGTATTTCTTTGTTGGAACCAAGAGTAGTGAGAATGGGAGGATATGGGGGACCTAGTATCAGAGTAGCTAAAGGCATATATTTTAGAGTCGGAGGATTTCGAGCCGAATCTCATGAAGAACTGAAAAATATAGACCAGGGAACACTTACACTAACTACCAAGAGACTTGTGTTTGCTGGAAATAAACGTACGGTAAACATTGACCTTAGAAAGATTATCTCTATACAACCTTATAGCGATGCTATAGCAATAAGGAGAAGTGGCAAGCAAAAAACTGAATATTTTACAGGTATTGATAAGATTAGAATTTCTATAACTGTGGACAATAGAACATATGATGTCCGATTCTCTGGTCTAATATTAAAGTACCAAATAGAAGGATTAATAAAACAAAGGGAGTAGTTATTGTTTGAGATTCAAAGAGGAATGAGATATAACCAAGTTATTTTAAGAGGAAAAAATATATACACAATGGAAAAATACAGAATTGCCTTATATGCAACTGTATCATCTGCTTTGTGGGGAACTTCTTTTCCGCTAACAAAAATGGGATTAGAAGAGATTTCTCCGCTAATATTTGCTTTTTTCCGCTATCTTCTCGCAAGCATTTTTTTCATAATCCTCTCCCTTTTTTATAAAAATTTTTACAAAATAAATGCAAAAAATTTTGTAATTCTTGGATTGCTTAGTGTTACTCTGCCAACAGTTTTTCAGAATGTTGGATTGCAATACACACAGGCACATATAACTGGCTTCTTGCAAAGCACAGGTCCTTTATATACAGTTATTCTAGCATCTGTATTTCTAAAGGAAAAAATAAACATTTACAAGATTTTTGGAATTTTTATAGGTTTAATAGGATTATATTTCATAATCACACCAGGCGGAGGAGGAAACTTTTATGGAAATATGCTTGTTTTATTATCTGCAGTTTGCTACTCAATAGGAGGCATAATTGCAAAAAATTTGTTGAACCGTGGTATAAAGCCAATGCAGGTTGTGGCTTTTTCTTCAATATTTGGAACAATTTTTTTATTTCCATTAACATTTTTTGAAAAAGTCGGTATAAATGCTGAGAGCTATAAATACATTTTATTTCTGGCGATATTCACAACTTTCCTTGCCTACTTTTTATGGTATTCTGCAATGGAAAAAATTGAGGTTTCAAAACTATCATTTTATGTTTATTTAATACCTTTATTCTCACTAATTTTCTCCAGAATATTGATTGGAGAAGAATTAAGATTTTTAACGATTCTTGCTGGATTTGTAGTTGTTGCAGGCGTCGCAATAGCCCAAAAAGCATAATAATGAATGCTAGTGCGAGCTTTTGTTTCCTGTAGTTTCACAAAGCCTTACAAATCTCACCATTCATATGGTTCATGAGCAGGTAGCCAGTCGAAATTTTTCCAGTCAATAGTCTTACTTGGATTCCAAGGCAATGTAATTGTTCCATCTATAACTTTTGGACTAAATTTTATATGATCATCCCAATAATTTCTGAGCCAAAAATTGGCGATAGAATTCTCAAAAAATGCATGTTTGTGATTTCCTATGAAATTATTGTTTCTGGTTATGCTGATAAAAGAGGAGGATAAATAAACACCATACCAGTTATTCGTGATGACATTTTTAGAAATAGTATTTAGATTAGAAAAAATCATGAGATAAATGCCTGCTTGCTGATTATTTGTAATGGTGTTGTCAGAGATGGTATTATAGGAGGAAGCCCATAAACCTATGCCATATTCCCAATTATCTGCAATAATATTTTCGGAAATGATATTATGATTAGATGAAGTAGTCATTGGTATACCTCCTCCAACATTGGAGATGATGTTGTTAGATATAGCGTTATATGAAGAATGAGTAAGCCAGATGCCAGCAATGACGTTGGCGATATTGTTATATGAAATGTCATTATATGATGAAAATCCAAGTAAAATACCAACGTCTCCGTCCATTATGTTAAGATTTTGTATGATAAAATGAGAACAATTTGCAAGTATGACCTCTCCTGCATTCAAGGGCACTTTTGTTGCTTCATCAATATCTCTATAATAATAAAGAAGTTTATCATTAATAATAAAGAAGTTTATCATTAACATAATTATTTTCTCCTATGTGAATCCTCCGCTCAATATTAATTGCTAATCATCTTATATTTTTTGCGTTCTCCTATCCGAGGTTTACCCCTCTTTATGGCTTTCGTTTAGCATTCTCAATCTAAAAGTCGTGGTTTATCCCACAGAAAATTTTCGAGATTTGACTGGAAATGGTTTGAATTCTTCCTTATTTATCAACATTTGATATATTACACGAAGCATTTTACTTGCTGTTGCAACAACTGCAATTTTCTTTCCTCTTCTTGCTGCAATTCTTT
>DRIF01000017.1 GCA_011052825.1 Thermoplasmatales archaeon | reverse complement strand
TACAGCACTCATAGAGAACCTGAACTCATTTCTCAGGGACTCTATACAGTACTTGGTTAGAAGAACAAGGAGAATTGCTCGACTGTTGGCATGGCTGAGGGATACAATCTTTGGTTATGCTTTCTTCCATAACTATCTCAAACCTCACTGGAAGTTGAGCGAGAGATCAAGTAAGAATTGGATAAAAAACGGTGTGACACCAGCTATGAGTTGTGGTGTTGCAGAGGTTCAATATTCCCTCCATGAAGTTTTAACGTTTCATCAACTCTAAACTAGTGGGGTGCCCCAGTAAATAAGTATAATTTTTAACTCAATATAAAATAATGCTATTATAAGGGTAGATGTTATAGGGGTAGTATCTTTCATGTTGCCAGATATTAAGCTATCTTAGATAGGTCCTATCTAAAACTTGCTTGCAAGTTTGGGGATAAAATTTCTTATTTTTGATAGAGATAATTCTTCAACATATAAATGCAAAATCGTAAGGATTACTTCTTTTGAATAAGTCATATTTTCAAATCCATTTTTTGACAAATCTTCCTTTACAGGAATTGCATTTGTATAACTGCTTTTCCACATATTTGTGTCTATATCAACAAAATTTGTGGGGAAATAAATTTATTCAAATAATCTGGTTGAAATAGAATAATCTTCTCAAAATCAATCAGCATAGGATATACGAATTCTGAAATAAAAACCAGAATATTTTATTGTATTTACATTTTCTTTTAAAAATTTGTTTATTCTTCCTCCTTCTTCCTGAGAAATTTTTGAGGAATATTCTGTTTTATTTTCTAAAAATATTGTTTCAATTGCATTTTTGAGAGAGGGAAAATTTTCCAATTCATCATTGGTTAAATTAATATAACTCATAACATCTTTTTCCTCAATTCTTTCTACATTAAGATATACGATCCTGTTCAAAGCAGATAATGAGAAAAACAAAAAGAAAAGTATCATCAAAGTAAGTAAGGAAATGGAGAAGGATTTTATTGCAAATGAAACTGTTCTTTCCTTTGATATGAATAAAAAAATGAAAAACAAAATAATCATTATTAAGAAGGATAGAAAAAACTCTAACAATCCGCTTATATCTGGCAATTTCGAAAATTTCTCAAATGAGAGAAGAATTTTCTCTCTCACCCCAAAAAAATCAAATCCTATTATGAAAGAAATAATACCCGCCAATACAAACAATAAATATTTCCAATTTTTCATCATAAACTTCTCCACATTTCCTCAAATCTTTTCTTGGCTAATAAAACATATTCTCTGTCGCTGAAAATTTCCAGAGTTATTGTTCCATCGTAATATTTTTTTAATTCCCTGATAACATTCTCCCATTTTATTTTTCCTGTGCCAATTGGCAAATGCAAGTCATCTTTTCCAAAATTATCATGTATATGAATATGCTTGATTTTGGTGTGCAACCTCCTTATAAATTTACAAGCATCTCTTCCATGTAATGAAACGTGTCCAACGTCAAGATGAAAATATAATTTTGGCAATGCCTGCATAATTTTTGCAACATTTGTATAGTTATCCAGTTCTTTAACTCCGCTTTCATACATCAACTTTATTCCATATTTTTCAGCTCTTTCCAATAAAATCTTAAAACTTTCTATCTGCAACTCTATCCCTTCTTTTGCATTAAAAAGAGAAGGAGGCCACCCTCCATGAACAGTGACAAAATCAGCTCCAAGTTTTTCAAAAGCATTAAAACATTTTTCTGCCTCCTCTATTGCAATCTTCCTTATGACCTCAATTGGTGAGGAAAAAGGTAAATAGTATGGGGTATGCCCAACTATACCAATATCATATTCATTCAATGTTTTTCTAACTAATTCTGCATCTATTACATCATAATATGCTTTATCTGGTTCCATGAAAAAATCAATAAAATCAAAATGCTCTGCAATCCATTTTATTTCCTCCATAACGTCTTTTCTTGGATTATTTGGATAACCAATCTTCATGATTTTAATGAAGTGAAGAATATATATTTCTTTTCAAAGAATAACACAACACCTATAAATTGCTAAATATTTCTGAAATATGAAATTAATTTGCTTGATGTTATCATTTTTTCTGCTTTCAGTGAATATAAATGCTATTTCCATTTTTAATAATGAACATATAATAGAAGATGTTCCATATGTTTCTCAATCCAAAAATGATTTATACTGCAACTATGCATGCTGTGCGATGCTACTGCAATATTACGGAATAAATGTTTCATTACAAGAGGTCCTACACAACACAGGCATAGGATACTCTCTCTCGGCATCTCCCAGAATATCTCCCACTCTCTCAGATGATTTCCCCTATCCAGTTGGTTTTCCCCATCACTTCAGGTGCTGGTGCGGGCAGGAGACATCTCTTGGTGAGGAAGATGCGAAATTTTTGGCAAAATTATATGGTCTATCATGTGAATATATTTATCCAAAAATTGTTTTAGATGAGGAAAAATGCTGGAATGAATACTGGGGAAGAGTGAAAAGTTATGTTTTGAATGATATTCCTGTATCAACAAATGTTGATTTTACTCTCCTTCCCTATTACATAAATCTGTTTAATTTATCTGGGAGGGCATATCATTTTTCCCATAATATAGTTATTGTCGGTTTTGATGAAATAAAGGGATTGGTATATTACCATGATCCCCTATGCAAAGCTTATACTAATGAGGAAGACGGAAAATATGCAGAACTTTCCATTGATACTTTTAGAAAAGCAGTTTATTCTGTTCACTGGTGTATATGGAATGGATGGGAGGAAGGATATACAACACTTATTTTTAAAAAATCAGGAGAACCAATGCCCAAAGAGAAAGCATTTGAACTTGCTCACAAGAGAAATATTGAAAGAATAAAAGGAAATTCTTCTGCTTATGATAAACAGAGTTGTAGAGCGAACTTCAAATTTTTTGGTATTAATGCATTAAAAGTGTTGAAAAAGGATTTCAACCTAAAAAATTTTCTAATAAGGTTACCACTTTTGATTTTATTAAAGAAATTCTATATGCCACTGATTATGCAACCATATGATTTTTTGATAATGGAAAAAGAAAATGTTTCAATTTATCTAAAAAATGCAGATTTAAATCCAGTTTGCTGGCACGATGCAATATTGCTTGACAAAGAAGTGGAATGTTGGAAGGAAATTAAAGGACTTTTGAAAAGATTAAATGAAACAATTGATATAAATCCTCTGAAAACAGTTGCATTGTGTATTCCGATTTTGCAGAATATAAGGGAAAATATTGATGAAATAATTGAAATAGAGGAGAAAATAATAGGTTATAAACATTCCTACATTTTATAAATTTTTTCATCAAATATAACAAATTCATTCACAGCGAGATGTGCCAGAAAATTGAATTGCAAGTTTGGTTTTCCATTCTTAAATGCTTCCTCATTATAAGTATAATGCAAAACTTCGCCAACAAAAAATGTATGGTCTCCATAACTTTTTTTATCAATCAATTTGCATTCTAAATTTGCAACAGCTTCTTTTATACTTTTCACATTAACTTTCTTTGAATCAATTAAATTTATGCTCATATCCTTTATTTTTTCTGGCCCGCTTTTTGTGCCTGCAATCCACACATCTTCAAGCATTTCAAGAGTAGGAACGGCAACAACAAATTCTTTTCCCATTTCAATTAATTTATGAGTATGACGCTTTGGAGAGATGGAAACTCCAATTACAAAAGGTCTGTAAGATATGACAGTGAGCCATTAGCAGTCATAATATTAGTTACATCATCTCCGCTCACTATCAGATAATTTCTGAGTGGATAAAGCAAATGATACATAAAATTGAATTTAAAAATGAAATAAAATCTTTGTCATTTACAGTTCATAATAGTATTCTCCTATGGATTTTTGTTCCCTATCAAGAGTTGAGCCAATTTTATTTACACGGGGTCTATTGCTGTCTTCGTCTCTCCTGAATGTTATTCCTAAATCTTTGAGGAAAAGATTCATCCCGTCTCTTAAACTAAAAGGCCCTCCTCCTCTTCCTTTTTTACCTGGTTCTCCAGAAAAAACCATTAATGATTGACTCACCATATCGATAAAATAAACATCATGTTCCACCACCAGAGAAGCCTTTCCTTCCTTCTCCATAACTTTTTTTATAACTTTTGCAACTTTCATTCTCTGCTTTGCATCCAGATATGCAGAGGGTTCATCAATTAAATAGATATCTGCCTCTAAGCTGAGGCACAATGCAATTGATACAATCTGTAGCTCTCCGCCAGAAAGATTTTTTAAGTTTTTATCAAACAAATCTTTTATTCCTAAGGGCTTCAGAACTTCTTTTTCAAAAAGAACATGAAATCTCTTTTTATTTTCACTGAAAAGATTTTCAACTGTTTTATCAAAAGGTTTTATATATTGTGGCTTATAACTCACTTTAACTGATGAATCAATTTTTCCTTCTGTTGGCTCAACAATTCCTGCAAGCATTTTAACGAATGTTGTTTTACCTATTCCATTTGGACCAAGAACCCCAACAACTTCCCCTCTATAAATTTCTCCAGATTCCACTTCAAGTTCAAAATCCTCAAATTTCTTCTTTAATCTTTCAAATGAAATTAAAATTTCCTGTTCCTTCGCCTCCCTGGGAGGATGTTTCTCAAATTTTATTTCTTCACCAAATCTCACATTTTCTTCTTTAAGATAGCCAGATAAGTATAAATTTATTCCATGTCTCACTCCTTTTGCTCCAGCAACAATTCCATAAACCCCTTTACTTCCATATAATATATGAATGTAATCTGCCAGAAAATCCAAGACAGCCAAATCATGCTCAACCACCATAACCATTTTATTGTTTGCCAGTTCTCTTATCCTTTTTGCCATCTCGAGTCTGTTTTTAATGTCCAGATATGAAGATAGTTCGTCAAAAAAATATATATCTGCTGGTTTTTCTATGGCAACACTTATTGCAATTTTTTGTAATTCTCCTCCAGAAATTTTGCTCATTTCTCTTTCCATCAATTCGTCAATTCCTTCTCCTTTTACACCTATTTCATCAATAAAATCCTTCACTTTTCCTTTATAATATGAAAGTTTGTCAATATACTGTGGCTTATATGAAATTTTAATTTCTTCATTTGCAATTTTTTTAAAAAATTCTGCAAGTTCTGTTCCCCTCCATTTTTCAATTATTTCATCCCATTTAGCATCTTTCTCAAAATTTCCTAAATTTGGTATTATTTTCCCTGACAATATTTGAAGAACTGTTGTCTTTCCTATACCATTTTCTCCTAGTAATCCGACAACCTTTCCTTTTCTTGGAAGAGGAAGGCGAAAAATTCTAAAACCATTTTTCCCATACTGATGAATTAAATCTTCCTTCAGTTCTTCTGCAAGATTTTCAATGTGAATTGCTTTAAAAGGACATTTATGAACGCATATCCCACAGCCAACACAAATTTCCTCAGATATAGTTGGCTTTTCCTCCCCCTCCAAAATTTCAATTACTTTTACTCCTCCCCTCACACGCGGACAATATTTTATGCATTCTAAAGAGCATTTTTTGGGTTGACACCTATCCTTATCAATAACAGCTACTCTCATTTTCTCATTGAATATTCCAGAATTTTATTTAAAGAGTTTATCAGAACCCTTGGTTCTTCAAATGATGGTATTTTCAATTTTGCAAGTTTTTTCCTCTGTTCCTCTACAAATTTTCCTCCTAACGCAAGAGAAATGTAAAACCTACTGTTTTTCTCAAGCCATTCATACAATTTTTCAAAGCTTTCGGTAAGGGGGGCATCTTGAAAAACAAATGTCAACAATAGAATATCTGCATCATTTTTTTCAATAGCATTTATGTAATCAGCTGCAGTTGCACTTCCTGTTAAATCTATAATATCTTCTTTCAATTCAATATATTTTGCATCTTCCATAAAATCACATGCAAGAACACTTGGACCAGCACCATTTGTTATTACTGAAAGTTTATTTCCTTTGGGAATACCTCTCATTGCAATTATCTTTATTATCCCAAAAAATTCTTCAAAATCGTCTGCAAAAATAACATTTTTTTGCTTGCAGGCGCCCTTAAAAATTTCATAGTTTGTTGCCATTGCACCTGTATGAAGCTGGGCTGCTCTTTGTCCAAGCTTTCCCCTGCCTGATTTGAGTATTACAATTGGTTTGGTAAAATTTCCCTCAAAAAATTTTCTGCCAATTTCTTCCACATACATTGCAATAATTTTTGTTTCCATGTCATCTTGAAGATATTTTATTAGTTCAACCTCATCCACATCTGCTTTATTTCCGTAAGAAACGAACTTGCTCACTCCTATATTTTCATTTGCAAATCCTTCAAGTAGTGCTATTCCAAATGTTCCTGATTGAGTTAAAATTGCAACATTCCCAAAATCTGGCAAATCCATGTTTCTCTGGAAAAATGTATTAAAATTATTTTTTCCATTGAAAACTCCTATACAGTTTGGTCCTATTATTCTTACTCCATATTTTTTTGCTTTTTCCCTCAATTTTTCTTCAAGAAAAAAATTTCCAGATTCTTTAAAACCCCCTGAAATTACAACCACATTCTTTATGTTTTTTCTTCCACATTCTTCAATCACTTCTATGCACTCTTTTGCTTCAACAGCTATAACAGCCAAATCTATTTCCCCATCTACATCAATCAAACTTTTGTAGCATTTTTTTCCAAGAATTTCTTCTCTGTTAGGATTTACTGGATAAACTTTCACACCACTTTCAATAACATTCTTTAAAATTTCATATCCTATTTTACCCTTTTTACTTGAGGCACCTATCACTGCAACGCTTCTCGGATTAAAGAATTTTTCCATGATTATTCTTCGCTTAAAATAACGACATCCTTGACAGATTTTACAGTTTCAAATGGAAAAAGCAGATAACCTTCTTCATTTTGATGATACAGACGAGGGTCAATTTTATCAGATGGCTCAACAATTAAGTCAAGCAGTTTTCCTGTTTTTTCATCAACTGTTATATTTCTTATTATTCCCAAATAGAGTCCCTCGTTGCTCATTACCTTTCTGCCTCTCAATTCATTCTCCATTACCCTCATTTTAATCATAATGAAATGAGTTTGTGCTTTTTAAATTTGTGGTTTTGTGATTTAGGGTTAATTTAAGTAATATGGCAGATGTTGGAGATAGTTAAATTGCAAAGTTAATCAGATACACATGAATTTTGGATTAAAAATAATTTTATTGTTTATTTAAGCATTTCATAACCAATTTTAGAAAATCTTCCTTGCCTGCTCCTATTACCTCCACCTCTGTAAAAAATTCATCAAAAATTTCTTTTATTTTCTCTTCATTTAACTCAATTTTTCTCAATCTTTTTTCCAGCTCCTCTATTTTCTCTTCAGGATGCATGAAAAAATCACCGCTGAATTTTATTTTTTTTATTGCATCTTCTTCAACTTCAATCATGCATTTGATTAATTTTCCCCCTCTAACCTTCAATTCACCTTTTAAAATTCCATTCTTCACTTTCATATTTTTCCCTCAAAATATTGGCGATGGAAATTTCTTTATCATTCAGTCCTCCTTCATAAAATTTAATTTTCATTTTTTCTTCAAATCCTTTTATAAAAGATTTTATAACTTCATTTTCATCAACTTTCCCAATCTCTTTTTCGAGAGATGTAACTCTATCTTCCACTCTCTTTATTTCTTTATCACTTATTTTCTCTTTAGCAACTTTGAGTAAGGAAAACATTTTTCTGATATCTGTTTTAATGAGTATTGTTCCATGTTGCAGAATTCTTCCATATTTCCTTGTTTGGGCACTACCAGAAATTTTTTTTCCATTAACAACTATATCATTTATTCCAGAATGTATTGCTTCAATTCCGAGAAATTTCAAACCATGGCATATAGAGTTGCATATAATTTTATAAGATTCAAGAATATTTTCGGGCACTGAATTTTGAGGACATACAACAGAATATGTTATCTCTCCCTTTTCATCATGATATACTGCTCCTCCTCCTGTTATCCTGCGGACAACATCAACATTTTGTTTTTTGCATTCATTCAAATTCACCTCTTCTTCAATGTTCTGGAAATATCCTATGGAGATTGCAGATGGTTTCCATTTATAAATTCGGAGAGTCGGAATTCCTTCTGAAAGAATTGCTTCATCTATAGCCATATTCATGAAAGCGTTTTTTGGAGAATCTATTATAAGACGCCATTTTTCCATGAAATTGAATTATTTTTTAATAAAAATTATTGTCGATATGCTTAAATATAAAAATTATCTCTCCTCTTAGATGGAATATGCCATTGAAGTGGAAAATTTAACAAAGATATATGGAGACTTAAAAGCAGTTGACAACATTTCATTCAAAATAAAGAAGGGGGAAATCTTTGCGTTTCTGGGACCAAATGGAGCAGGCAAAACAACAACTGTTGAGATGATAGAAGGTATAAGAACTCCAACATCAGGAAGAATAAAGGTTCTTGGATATGATATAAAAAAGAATATGAAATATATAAAGGAAAGGATAGGTGTTTTGCCACAGGAATTCACTTCATTTGAAAAACTTACAGTTAGGGAAACGATAGTTTATTTCTCCCGTTTATATAAAAATAGAGCTAATATTGATGAAATAATAGAGCTTATTGATTTGAGAGACAAGGAAAATGTTATGTATTATCAACTTTCTGGTGGGCTCAAACAGCGTGTTGGAGTTGCCATCTCATTGGTAAACAATCCAGACATTGTTTTCTTGGATGAACCAACAACAGGTTTGGATCCAAAAGCAAGAAGAGATGTATGGCATGTAATAGAAGGTTTGAAAAAGCAGGAAAAAACTGTTTTTTTAACAACACATTACATGGAGGAGGCAGAATATTTAGCAGATCATATTGCAATAATTCATAAGGGAAAAATTGTTGCAGAAGGGAGTTTGGATGAACTGATAAAAAAATATGGTGAGAAGAGCATTTTATCAATAAAAGGATGTAGAACAGAGGAAGTTATCCGATTATTAAAAAAATTTGGTTATTCAGATATGGAAGCAAAAAACGGAGACGTTGAAATTAAAATATCAAAAGGAGATGCTGTTATGAACATACTTCTTCATTTAAAGGAGGAAGGTTTATATTATAGGGAAATAGACATAAAAAATTCTGACTTGGAAGATGTCTTTTTAAATTTAACAGGTGCTAGATTGAAGGAGGAGATGAAATGAATTTAATAATTATTGCAACAGATTTCATAGCAAGTTTGAAAACATATTTAAGAAGCAAGGGAACTCTTTTCTGGTCTTTCGCTTTCCCTGTTCTTCTTATTCTTTTATTTGGAGCTATTTTTTCTGGAGGTGGGGGAAAATACACTCTTTATGTGAAAAATTATGATTATGAAAATGGAGAATTTATTGCAAATATTTTAAAAAATTCTACAGAGAATTTTTATCCTATAGGAAATTTTACAAATATATATGATACAATATATTCTCAGTTTAATTCTTCTGGGGTTGTGAGGATAAAAGTTATTGGTAAAGATTTTGCAAGAAATAGTGAAGAACTTGATGAATATATAAAGAAACATAAAATAAAAGCAATTATGATTATACCACAAAATTATGGATTTAAACTTGGAAATGCAATAGCCAAAGAAAATGCAAGTTTGGCAGAAAATATAACTTTAATGCTTGATCCCAGCGACGCTCAAGCAAATAACGTTATCACTTCAGTTGTAACTCAATTCATGAGTCAGTCAAATCTTTTTATTTCAGGTGGCGAAAACTTCTTTCGTTTCAATACAAAGAGCATTATACAGGAAAGGTATGAATTCATAGATTTTTTTGTTCCAGGTGTTATAGCTTTGACAGTGATGACAAACAATATCTTTGGAAGCATAGAAAGAAACACTAAATATAGAAAAAATGGAATATTGAGAAAACTTTCAACAACTCCAATAACGAGAGGGGAATGGATTATGGCGAAAATGCTTTTCATGCTATTTCTTTCATTTATATCCACATTTATAATTCTTTCAGTTGGAATTTTTGTATGGGGAGTAAGTATTAAAATAAATATATATGCATTTCTTCTGATAATTTCTACAAGTTTTGCATTTTCTGGAATAGGAATGATTATAACAAGATTTGTGAAAGAAGAAGAGACAGCCAGCTCAGCAGGAAGTGCAATAACATTTCCAATGATGTTCCTCGCTGGAACATTTTTCCCACTTGAAATGATGCCCTCCTTTCTTCAAACAATTGCAAAATTCCTTCCCCTTTATTATGTAAATGAAGGGCTTAGGGATGCAATGATTGTTGGAGATAGTTATGGAGCATTGGTTAACACTCTCATAATATTCACATTTGCAATTATGGTTTTTGCAATAGGAGTTGCAATTACAAAATGGAAAGAAGATTGATTTTGAGAAATTTTATTAAAACTGTGAGCAATAAAGCAAAAAAAATTAGGGGAGCCATTGGATAGGTAATGAATATTTTTATCTCATTGCAATATTTTCTTAGCGAATTAATTTCTTCTTCAGATATTCCAAAATAATTTGGCTTTGCTATAATTTCATCCATCTCCCTTCTCTTTTGTTTTAAAATTCTCAATATTAAGGATTGCTCTTTTTCAATTCTAACCAATTCATTATCTCTTAACCCAATTGTTTCTGCCAGATATTCTCCTATTATCTCTTCAGATAATTTAACATTCTTTTTACATGGGAGAAAAGAACTTGCTATATCCCCACAGATAAAAAAAGTTATTATGCCTACTAAAATAGATAGAGAAGGTTTTATAATCTTCATTACCAAATATGTTGAGGAAGAAGAAATAAATATGAAAAGAATGGCTGTAAAAAATTTTGCAGATTTTCTACGAAATGCCTCTACCATTCCAAAAATAAAGTAATGAACTAATGAAACGAGGGCAATTGATATAAAAAAATATGAAATGAAAAAAATTCCGCTGAATGAAACCCCAAGCAAAATTATTCCAGTTACAAGCTTTGCATCTCCTCCGCCCCATATGCCTGCTCTCCACAGAATCCATATGAAGAAGTATGAAAATGCAGTTGGAATTAAAAAAAACCATTTCTTCTCAATTAAAATTTTTAGAGAAAAGAATATCAGTCCTGCGAAAATCATTGAAAAAGTTAAAAAGTTTGGTATAGTTTTTCAGAGTTTTCCAAAATGAGTGAAAAATTGGTTCAATTCATCAATTTTCGAGTAAAATTTTTCGAGTTTATTGAGCATTTACATGCATTTTGAATTTAGGCATATGAAATTGCTTTATTTTCAATAATTCAGTTATAGTTCCCGCTAAGGAATTGAATTTTTAATTCAAAATTCTTTTATTCTTAAAAGAAAACAGATGGTCTATTCAGTGCTTTTATACCTTTTTTGAAATAAAATAAGGCATAGATTAGCTGAGATAAAATAGACAATGCAAAATGTTTTGCAGCAT
>DRIF01000016.1 GCA_011052825.1 Thermoplasmatales archaeon | reverse complement strand
TATGGTTTTTCCTACTTTAACGGGTGATTTTGGAGTGTAATCAAATTTTGCTATTGGTGGTTGATTTTGTTTTTCAACTGTAATTAAAGCAGTATCTGTAGCAGATACCCCGTTATTATCTACTACTGTTAGTTTCGCCGTATAAGTTCCAATATTTTGATAGGTATATTGTTTTGTAGAAGGAGGATTTCCTGTGCCAGAATATTCAGCTATGCCATCATTATCTATGTCTAAACTCCATGAAGAAATATAGCCATCTTCATCATTTGCATTCATTGTAAAAGTAACTGTAAGAGGAGCATATCCTAAAGATGGAGAAGCAGATAATGAACAGGTTGGGGGCTGATTAAGTGGTGGGGAAGTAACAGTTATCGTAACTGTTTTTATTATTGACCAATCACTTTCGGCGCCATGCTCATCTTGTGCCTTGACTTTTATGGTATATACTCCTGAATTACTCCATATATGAGATTTTGTTATTGTTTGCCCTGAATCAACAAAATTTGTCCATTCTTTTGTTCCGTCTCCCCAATCAAAATAATATCTTATTTTATCTCCATCTGGATCAATTGCAAATGTTGAATAGCTATAGCTTGTTCCCGTATATCCATATGATGGACCAGAGGGCTTAGTTGGAGTATTTGGAGGATTATTTGGAGGAACTGTTACTGTAATAATTTTAGAAGTTGTATTATTTGCTCCCATATCGTCCCATACACTTAGAGTTACCATATAATTTCCAGCACTACTATATGAATGGATCGGGTTTTGTAAAGTAGAATTTGCTCCATCTCCAAATTCCCAATACCATTCTGTTACAGTTCCATCTTCATCGGCAGATAAATCATAAAAATAGACAATATCTTGAGTTGTTGGATTTTCTGGCTCATAAGTAAAGTTTACAAAAGGTGGCTTAGTATATACTACATATAAAGAAACTGTCATAGTTGATGAGAGATTTTGATTATCTATAACTTTTAGAGTAACTAAATAAATTCCTGAATTCGAATAATTATGTTCAACAATTACACCACTTGCATTTTTTCCGTCTCCAAAATACCATATGTAGTTTACTATATCTCCATCTGGATCGCAAGAATTAGAAGCATTGAATGTGATTATTTGATTTACTGCAGCTATCGATGGAAAATATGTAAAATTAGCAATCGGAGCCGATGAGGGATTTTCTATGATTCCATCTCCATTTTCATCGATTTTTAATTTAGCTGGCTCACTACTATTTAAATATGTTATTGTGGAGGGAGTTGTTGGTATATTTGTAAAATTATAAATTTCACTATAAAAGGGGCTCTTTTTCTCAAAAGTCATATTAAATGTTCCATTTTCCATTCCAGTCGTATAAAATGTTATGTTTAATGAATCGTTGTAAATTCTTATCCACTGAGGATGAGCATCTGGTCCAGAATATTCAGCTTCTGGTATTTCAACTTCTATTCCTCCCGTTTCATTAATTCCAACATGCCTTCCATACTCATCTACTGCATGTAGGTATATTGGAGAATAAACAAGAACAATAGTATATCCACTTTTTTGCAATTCTTTACCAGGATTCCAAAAATCATCGCTACCACCAAGAACTGGACTACCTCCAGCTCCAAGAGCTCCTTTATTCTCTCCCCATTTACCTTCAAAATATATCCAAGGTTGTTTTTGAATTAAAACCATATTTAGGTTATTGCTATGTATCCAAGCACCATCTCCCCAATGATAATCTGCCCAACCTCCTGTAATCCCATGTTTTCCAGGGTTTGGATAACTTGCATGGCTTCTTTTAGCAATATAAACAATTGGATGACTGCCCATTTTCTTAACACTTTCCCATGAAACGCTTTCGTGAATTAACCAGTGCCTATTATAAACAATGCAAAAAGGATTTATTTGTTCATCTAAAAATAATGTAATATGTTCCCAATCGCCCTCGTGATAAAAGAAGGCAGGATTATAAAAGAATAAATACCAATACTGAATTGCTATAATTTCCTTTTCTATTTCTTGCCCTTCAGATGTAATGAATTTTACTTTTACTTTTGATACATTTACATACGTAACATTAGTATGTTTATCCTCTGAAAGTATCTGATTCCAAATGTTGAGAACACCTTCATAATTCTCAGCATCTGTTGTGTAATCCGAATATAAATCCAAATAATAATCATCCGTGCTATAGTCCTTAAGATAATGATAATCTTCCTTTCTAATCGGGGGACCAATTATCCAATAATCTTCTCCTATCAACTTTTTTTCCTTTAACTTTGAATAATTCAAGAAATTTTCTACCTTCGTAGGATAAAAAATTTCACCTTGTGATAAAGCTAGAACTGGCTTATATGTTTCTGCCAAATTTATTTCCACATTATCTTCAATTCCGTCATCATCCGTATCTTTATCATTTGGATCTGTTCCATATTCTTTTACTTCCTCATAATCATTTACTCCGTCTCCATCTGAATCTGGATTATTTGGATTTGTATGATATATATTTTCTTCTTCCCAATCTGTTAAACCATCTCCATCTGTATCTTCTATTTCTATGATTTGTATTTGATTTTCCGCCTTGTTTATATTGTTGTATTCATTTGTTTCCTCTATTTCGTCATAAGCATCTGCATACACAGTCACATAATAATATCCTGGCGTTATATCAATAGGAATTTGCACATTTCTGGAATCCGACAGAAAAGAGCCAGCTGGAATTGAATCCATTGCAAAATTTCCTAATAGAATATCTGTTCCATAAGGCGTTGTTGCTAATGAAACACGATTATAAAAAGAACCAGATGCGGTGTTTCCTTGATTTTCAACTGTCCAAGATACAGTGATATAGTCTCCTGGATTAGCTGTAGTGGGAGCATTTACAGATGTAACAGTAAGGTCGATTTCCTCGGGAGGCATTTCATTTACAGTAATTACAACAGTATCATAAGAGACCGTCCCATTGTTATCTGTAACGGTTAATTTCGCCGTATAAGTTCCAATATTTTGATAGGTATATTGTTTTGTAGAAGGAGGATTTCCTGTGCCAGAATATTCAGCTATGCCATCATTATCTATGTCTAAACTCCATGAAGAAATATAGCCATCTTCATCATTTGCATTCATTGTAAAAGTAACTGTAAGAGGAGCATATCCTGAGAGAGGAAAAACAGATAACGAGCATGAAGGAGGAATATTTATAGACACTGGCTCAGCAAGCCATGGTTCATATATGATATTCTCACTTACATTATCTCCTGAGCCCGGACCAATTCCTCCAGGACCATCTGGAGAACCCCACCAGTTGTAAGTTGCGTTAAGAATTTCTGCATCTTCATTATGAGTGCCGTATTCATCATTGTTATAAATGTTGTTATAATGAATATAATGGTGTGAAGAATCATCCCTATACTCTACTCCATACTTATTCTCATGGATTTGATTTAAAATTATTGTATTGTTGTGCGAATCATCTATAACGATGCCTGCATAATTACATGATATTTCGCAACATGAAATTTTGCTATTATTCACTAAGCCAAAGAAAATACCACAAGTTTCTAACTCCTGTGAAACCCCTTCAATTTTACAGTCATATATAGTGCAATTATTTGAAACAGCTATGACACAACCCACTAGATTATCTGTAAAATAACACGAGGAAATGTTTATATTATCACAGAAAATAATCTCTGCTCCTAC
>DRIF01000015.1 GCA_011052825.1 Thermoplasmatales archaeon | reverse complement strand
ATGGAATAAGAACGGTAATTGCAGGATTAAATGAAATTTATACAGGAAAATATTTCTCTGCTTATGGAAGAGATAATGCAGAGAAAATAAAGTATTTCATAAAAGATGCAATAGAGCAGTGGGGAATAAAATATGTTATGCTTGTTGGAGGGAGACAGGGAGGAGTTATGAAAGAAAGATGGCTTACACCAGTGAGATATACAAACCTTGATGATATGTCAGGATGGGAGAAGGGATATTTAAGCGATTTATATTTTGCAGATGTTTATAAATATGAAGATGGTGAACCAGTTTTTGATGACTGGGACAGCAATGGAAATGGAATATTTGCAGAATGGAAGGGATTTTCAAAGGATAAACTTGATTTGATGCCAGATGTTTATATTGGAAGACTTGCATGCAGAAACAGTTATGAACTAAATCTGATGATTGAAAAAATAATAGGATATGAAAACAATTATGCAAAGGATGACAGCTGGTTCAAAAAAATGGTTGTTGTTGGAGGAGACAGCTGGCCAAATCCAGATGATCCATATTATGAAGGAGAGGAAGAAAATGAACTTGCCCTCCAATACATGGAGGGATTTGAGGGAGTTAGATTATACACCTCAACTGGCACGCTAACTGGACCAGATGATGTAATAAATGCAGTTAGCCAAGGATGTGGATTTTTCTTCCTAGATGGACATGGAAATCCAATGAACTGGGCGACTCATCCCCCACATGATGAAGAAACATGGATAGATGGACTTGGTGTTGGAGATATGAAAAAACTTTCAAATGAAAATATGTATCCTGTCTGCATTGTTGGAGGATGCCACAACTGCCAGTTTAATGTGAGTTTGCTGAATCTACTTAAAATTTATGAGGGTATTAGCGAGTGGTATACATACATATACAAGGGAGAAACCTCTCCTGAATGCTGGGGGTGGTGGCTTGTCCGACTCAAAAACAAAGGGGCGATAGCAACTCTCGGCTATACAGGACTGGATTATTTTGCAATAGGTGATTATGAAGGAGATGGAATTCCAGATTGTACACAGTATTTTTCAGGATTTTTAAACACCAGATTTTTCAAGGAATATGCAAATGGAACAGAAATTCTTGGGGAGACCCATGGAAATACTCTCATTGAATATATAACAACCCTCGATCCCTACAATGATATAACAGATTGCAAAACAGTTGAGGAATGGGTTCTTCTTGGAGACCCAAGTTTGAAAATAGGAGGATATGCTTCCTAAGAAATTTTACAACAGAGATGCTTCTGTTGTTGCAAAGGAACTTTTAGGATGTATTATTGTTAAGAAGAACGATGAAACATTGAAGGGAAAAATTGTTGAAACAGAAGCATATTATGGATTAAGCGATCCTGCATCAAGAGCAAAAAACGGAAGGATAGGGAAAATTATGGGAGGAGAGGCAGGCATTTCCTTCATATACATGGTTCATGGAAACTGGCTTTTTAACGTAACAACAATGCCTGAGGGAAAAGCATCTGGTATATTAATAAGAGCTGTTGAACCATTAAAGGGTGTAGAGAAAATGAAAGAGAGAAGAAGGAGAGAGAATATAAGAGATTTGACTTCGGGTCCAGGAAAATTCACACAGGCATTTGGAATAGACAATTCATACAATGGAATAAAAATTTACAGGAGAGATTCCCCAATTTATATAGAAAATAAAGGCAAGAAAAAATTTGAGATAGTGGAAAGTTACAGAATAGGAGTGAGAGAAGATTTGCCCTTTCCATTGCGTTTTTATATAAAAGGGAATGAATTTGTGTCAAAGCTTTAGAACATAAAAAAATCTTATTAAACTTCTGTGAACTCTTGCACAGTGTATTTGCTCAATATCAAAATATTTTTCTATTTCATCAGTAAAATTCAAGGATGGCAATCCAATTACAGCTTTAGATGTAACTTCAGAAATTTTTTTAATGGAATTTTTGTACAGTTTATCAATTTTATCTGATAGATGTGATGCTCTTCCATATGGAAAATCTGTTACAACAGCATTCACTTTTCCAAAATCAATTTTATTCATGTCAGCATTATAAAGCTCATAATTTTTTATTCCATAATATTCAAGATTTTTTCTGCAACCTTCAATTAATTTTTTCTTGACATCAACACCAATAATATTTGCCCCAATTAATCCTGCCTCTATTAATATTCCTCCCCCTCCACAAAAAGGATCAGCAAGAATTTCTTTTTCTTTTATGCCAGTTAAATTAACCAGAACCCTCGCAATGCGGGGGTGCATAGTTGTTGGATGAGAAAAAGGGCGTTGGAATGGTCTTCTTTTCTCAAATGAACTCCTGTCTATTTTAGCTATCTCCCTGCAAAAATAAATTCTGTTTTCATCAAAAATTTTTATGATGGTATCTGGCTCTTCTAAATTAACTTTTTTGCCAATTTTTTCCAAAATTTCTTTTCCAATTTTCTTCCTTAACTCAAAATTCCCTCCCTCAATCTTAAAAGTGGATTCAATTTCAACATTATCAAGCATTTCCTCAATGCTGTATCCAACAATTTCATTTATACTATAAGACATTGCAATTCTATGCGAGATTTTTTTCCAGTTAACTTTTTCTTTAACTTCTATAACAAAAATTCCGTTATGATAAACCTCCTCGTAATATATATTATATGCATTCAAACATGCTTTTATCTCTGCATACGGAAGAGTTGGATGTTCCTTTGACAGTTCAAACAGAATTTGCATAACGTTAAATATCAAAATATATTATAATCTCATGGGTTGCTATATATGCGGTGACAGAAAAATTGCAGAATGCCATTATTGCTATGAGGAGATTTGCAAACAGCATTCTCATTTTATTGAAGAAATCTCCGCATATTTGTGCGAAAATTGTTATATATCATATAAAAATGGCTCTATAAATGTGCTATCTGAATAAATTTTTATGATAAAATTTAAAGAATGGTTAAATTATATACCTTGATGAAAAAGAAAATTGTACTTGTGATTGATGATGAAGAAACCATGCAGGAATTGATAAGGAGAAACCTTGCAAAATGCAGTATACCAATAGCAGTATACAGTGCTTTAACTGGTGAAGAAGGAATAGAAAAATATGAAAAATTGATGGAAGATGGAAAAAAACCAGATTTAGTTATCATGGATTTGAATTTAACCCAGTGGGGAAAAGGAAAAATTGACGGAGTGGAAACAACCAGAAGAATTCTGAAAATAGACCCAGATGCCAATATATATGGATATACAGCATGGTTTGCAACTGCATGGGCAAAAGCTCTGAAGGATGCTGGAGCGAAAGATGTTATAGAAAGGACAGTTCTTCCAAGTGATTTTAGGAAAATGGTTGAGGAAATATTGAGTAACTAAAAGGGTCCGTAGCCTAGCGGACAAGGCGGCAGCCTTCGGAGCTGCAGGTCAGGGGTTCGAATTCTCGTTTGCGAACGCAAATGAGAAGAATATCCCCTCGGGCCCGCTTCTCACCAACATATTCCTTCATATATTATTCCTTCTCTGTTTTTCAATATCCTTCTCCCCTCTATAACAATCTTGCTTCTCATTTTACTGAAATCTATTTTTTCAAATTCTTTCCATTCTGTTAATATTAAGCATGCATCTGCATTTTCTATCGCCTCATCGACATTATCACAATATTCTATGTCATCAAAAATTTTTTTTGCGTTTTCCATTGCCATTGGGTCGTACAATCTTACTATAGCTCCTCTCCTTTTTAACTCATGTATTACTGGAATGCTCCTTGATTCCCTTATATCATCTGTATTTGGCTTAAATGCAATTCCGAGAACTGCAATTGTTTTTCCCTCAATCTCAATATACTTTTCAAGAATTTTTATGATTCTGAGTGGTTGTTTATCATTTATTTTAAGAATCGCTTTAATCAGATTCATTTCATATCCCATTTCCTTGCTTCCTGCATAAAGTGCCTTTAAATCCTTTGGAAAACATGAACCACCAAATCCAATTCCAGAATTTAAAAAATGAGGAGATATTCGATGATCCATGCCAACTCCTTTCATTACATTATATGCATCTATTCCAAGAATTTTGCATAGATTTCCGATTTCATTTGAAAATGATATTTTTGCTGCAAGCAATGCATTGCTAGCATATTTAATCATTTCTGCCTCACTTAAAGTTGTTAAAAGAATGGGGGCTTTTAATGGTTCATATAATTTTTTTAATAAATCTGCACTTCTTTTATTATCTGTTCCAATAATAATTCTATCAGGATTTAAAAAGTCATATATTGCCTTTCCCTCCCTCAAAAATTCTGGATTTACCGCAACTGATACATTTTTTCTATATTTCTGAATTAATGGTTTCAAGATTTTTTCAGTTGTTCCAGGAAAAACTGTGCTTTTTATTACAATGATGCCTTTGTCTCTAATTTTTAAAGAAACATTTTCCACTGCATCCAGAACATATTTCAATTCAATTTTTCCATCTTCTTTTGAAGGAGTTCCAACGCATATGAATACAATATCCTCACTAAAATCATATTCATTTGTTGCCTTTATCCTTTCAATATTTTTTTCTAGCAATTCCTGCATACCTTCTTCATAAATTGGTATCTTTCCTTCATTAATCTTACTTATTTTTTTCTCATCTATATCTATTATCCTAACTTTATATCCCATTTCAGCAAAACAGACAGCAGTTGTCATTCCAACATATCCTGCACCAACCACACATATATTCATGAGAAGATAAAAACAAATCATTTAAAATACCTTTAGAAAAGTTAATATCCACCTTTTGATTGACACCTTAATGATTCCAAGAAGTGCTTATGATTGGGCGATTACTGTATTCTCTCCAGATGGAAGATTGTTTCAGGTTGAGTATGCGAGAGAGGCAGTTAAGAGAGGCACAACAACAGTTGGAGTAAAATTCAAAAATGGAGTTGCTCTGATTGTTGATAAGAGAATTACCTCTCGCCTGATTGAGCCAAATTCAATAGAAAAAATATTTAAGATAGATGACCACATTGGTTGCGCTACATCTGGCTTAGTTGCAGATGCTCGAGCTTTGGTGGAGAGGGCAAGGTTGGAAGCACAGATT
>DRIF01000014.1 GCA_011052825.1 Thermoplasmatales archaeon | reverse complement strand
CATTTACCTCAACCCAATAAGGAATACCATCGCCATCATAATCATTTTGATATATATCAAACCAAATCTCACAATCTCTATTATTCTGATATATGCTATTGTCATCGCATCCATTTGCTCTTCCATAGCCACTTAAATCTGGATACCCCCAGAAATTTTCATTGGAAATATAATCATCTCCGAACCAGTGCCCATTCTTTATGCTATAAATCAAATCTATATCATAGCTTTCTGGATATTCATCATAATTGTTATCTATGTCACATAATTTATCGCCCATGACATCAGCATCCCATAGCTGTATTGTTATATTCACAAATTCCTCATCATCTGGAACATTCAATGAAACATTCCATTCTGGCTTAACATATTTCTGATTTCTCCATACAGGACTTTTGAATTCTTCGCCATTTATAAAAACCTTTATATAAAAATCAGGGTCGCTGAAATCATCTATTTTATCTATTGTTCTCCCTAAATATTTTGTTTCAAGAGAACGAATTTCTTTTATTTCAACTGTAACAACTATGTCCACCAGTGGATCAAAATCTTCCTCAACCTTTACCATATTGTTTGTTTTCAACTCCTTTCCTCCAAAAAGAGAAATGCTATTTATAGGTAGGAAAATAACTGCAACAAACAAAATTGCAAGCACAACAATTTTTTTCATGCCCACGCAATTAAATTTTTTATAAAAATTTTTTCCGTGTTTGGTAGATTTACTCGTCAAATCTCTGTAAATTCAGATTTCCCCATTCGTCCCTATCCATAAATCCATGTGAACCATCTGAATAATCCACTATTTTAAAATTGTATCTATAATTCATGCAACTCTTATAATTCCAGGAAAGCCAGTATAATGGTTGCCACGGAAAAACCTTTAAATGAGACAATCCGAGCTGATGCCCCAGTTCATGCATGTATGAGCCACCATGTCCCAATATTATTCCCTCCTTCCAGGGGCGCCATCTCTGAATGTAGGCACTACACACAGCAAAAGCATCTCTTTTGAAATTGAAACCACCAACACCTCTCCCAAAATCTCTGAAACTATGAATTATCAACGCGTAATGGAATACTCCTTTTCTTGGATTGTTTTCATTATTATGCAGAAAATATTTTTCATACAACTCTTTTATTTCATTCCACCCGATATCTTGATAAGGAATTTTTTCACTTTCTTCTGTCAACCCTGCATCTATAAAAAGCATTATATTATGTTTTGTAAAAGCAGAATATTGCATCTGTATAGATTCTTCAGGCATTATTGGAGTTATTCCATTATATTCTTCCATATAATCATTTTCTATGTAGATATCTTGCCTAAAAGGATCTGAAAACCAGCTTTCCATCATATATTCCTCATCATTCTGCAATCCATCTTCATCAGGATCAAGTTTTGAATGTTCATCATAGGAAAATGGATTGTAGCCATATTTATCTTCCCATTCTATTGGCAAGCCATCGCCATCATCATCCCTTCCCGCATCATTCTCCAGTGGACTCGTATGATAAATATTAACTTCTTCCCAATATGTTAGCCCATCTCCATCATAATCATCTTCCAATATATCAAACCATATTTCACAATCATTTTCATCATATTTTCCATCTTCTGTTCCGCTTGCATGTCCATAACCATTTACATCATGTAGGTAGTCATCTCCTCTCCATGTACCTTCTATAACATCATATATTATACGAAGATTTTTGCTTTCATTGCTCACATCCGCCTGAATACCATTTTTAAACACTTCTATAATTATATCTATATTTTCCTCATCATCAGGAATATCAAAATGAGCAGTGCCTAAGTTCATAACATCAAATCCACTAAAAGTTTTGCTTTTCCATTCCCCTCCTTCACATTTAACTTTTACAAAAAATGAGGGCGGATTATTAATTTCAATATCTATTGTCCTTACACGCTTAATAATAACATCTATCGAAAGATTTACTGTAGGGTCAAAATCATTTATTTTTGATGGAAAATTTTTTGGTTGGTTGTTGCTATTAAAAATAGATATTCCAGGAAGTGATATCATCAAAAAGATTAACATACAGTAAACCAAAATTTTTTTCATGAATTGTTAAATAGCTGGTTTTATATATTTTTTGGCACTATTAATTGACTTAGATATGAATTTCCATCAAAAATTTATGTTATTTTTCTTTGCCTGCACATATTCCTTATTTTTATATACGAACCTGTAATATACTCTTGATATAAATGAGAAAATTTGGAGTAACGATGGCAACATTGCTTTTAATCACCATTTTACCTGCATTTGCAGAAAATATTGAAGAGATGCAATATGATTTGCCATCCTACTTTAGCTGGCGAGATATAAATGGAACAGATTATACAACACCGATAAAAAATCAAGCTCCTGCTCCAACCTGCGAGGCATATGCTTTGGTTGCTTCCTTAGAAACAAAAATGCAGTATAAGATGGGTAAAATTTATGACCCTGATTTGTCAGAGGCGCATCTTTTCTTTTATCCGGGAGGAAGCATTAAAGCAGGATATGTAAACATAATTGATGCAGCGAATTATCTTATGGAAAATGGTGTTCCTGATGAAGGATGCTTCCCTGACCCTCATCGCCCATATGATTTTCCTTTTGAGAGTTTGAAAGGATGGGAAAATAGGACAGTAAAGATAAAAGAATGGGGGTGGGTTGAACATGATGATAAATCCATTAAAAAAGCCCTTATAGAACATGGTCCACTAATGGTATGCATGTATTTCTGGAAAGATTTTTATTATTATCGCGGTGGAGTATATCGTCATAGATGGGGAAGGCTGACAGGAGGACATGTAATGGCTATTGTTGGATATGATGATAGCCAGGAATGCTGGATAGTAAAGAATAGCTGGGGAACTGAATGGGGTGAAGAAGGATGGCTTAGAATAGCATATGACAGCTTATGGATTGCAGAGTGGCATGGAGAGGGAACAGGTGTTATGTATATAGATGGCATTTATGGCAATCTCATGCCAGATGTGCCGAAAATACAGATAGAAGAGCCAGAAATATACCACACATACATTTTTGGAAAAAAATTTCCCACGATATTTAGAAAAATCCTCCTAATTCAGAAAGGAGCACCACGCATCATTGGAAATTTCACTGTTAAAGTAAAGGCAGAAAATACAGAAAAAATTGAGTTTTATTTGGATGGTGAGCTGAAATATGTTGATGAGGAAGAGCCATATGAATGGAATTTGGAGACAAATCCTGGCTTGCATACGATAGAAGCGTATGCATATGATGAGGATGGAGATATATCAAAAGATGTTGTGGATGTTTTTGTATTTCTTTGAAACAGCGGTGCTGTTAACTTAACGAAATTTTTCGATAAAAATATGCACCCCATCCCATCATGCATTTAGAGGTGATTAAAATGCAAAAAAGGGATGGGATGCAATTATTGAAATATTTACTGAAAGAAAAATGTATCGTTATAAGAGAAAGAACTCCAGTGGAAATAATCCTCTACAGTGTGTTTCTCTATTTGTGCAGACTATCTCTAAGGGATGTTG
>DRIF01000013.1 GCA_011052825.1 Thermoplasmatales archaeon | reverse complement strand
TCTTGGAGTAAGCAGAAAAACTGTATGGAAATGGAATAAAAGAGCACATCATCCAGGGAAAGAAAGTTTTAGAGATGGATAAAGAAGACCACATCATATCAATAAGAAAATAACTCCTCTAGTAGAAAATGCCATCATCATTCTTAGAGATTCTTTCAACTGGGGAACCCAGAGAATAAAATTATCTCTTCAATCTTCTCCACCCTATATCAAATATCTTTTTGAGCATGTTCTTGGAGAGTGGGATAGTATAGAGGTAAGCAAGCAAACCATTAACAATGTTTTAAGGAAAAAGAATACGAATATGTTCTTGAAATTTTAACTGGAATGAGAAAAGAAAAATTTTATTCTTTAACTCAGAAAAGGAAAGAAGCAGAACTTGGATTTGCAAGAGGAAAAACATATTTTCATCTTGACTCATTTCGCTCTTTTGGCATTATAAATGCTGCAAAACATTTTGCCCTATCAATTTTGTCTCAGCTAATCTATGCTTTATTTTATTTCAAAAAAGGTGTAAAAGCACTGAATAGACCATCTGTTTTCTTTTAAGAATAAAAGAATTTTGAACTAAAAATTCAATTCCTTAGCGGGAACTATAACTGAATTATTGAAAATAAGGCAATTTCATTAACTTGTTTCAAATATTGTCTCGCAAAAATAGCCAATAAAATCAATTTTCATTCAAAAATTGAGAAATTGAACCAATTTTTACTCATTTTGGAAAACTCTGAAACGCAAAAATGGATTTACTTAAGACTAAAATACAAGAACCCAAGTAATAGAGCAATCTTATGACTTTCTTTGGTTATTTACTCTTTTTCACTCTACAAAAATCGCACAGCACAATTTGAAACAGGTCAAAGCAATTATCTGATATTAAACATTATAACTCTGAGTTCCTTCATACTCATTTGGTGAAGAGAATCATAAGCAATTACTTCAATCTCGTGGCCGGAAAATGATTTTTCATCCCAGACATATGAAATAACATCAGTTTCTATTTCCTTTACTTTTTCTCCATCTATATACAATACTATTTTTTTGATCGGGCAAAGGTCAACTGCATTTATTTTTATTTCTATACTTCCTATTATGATTGTATCTGCTTTTATGAAGGATAATGACACAATTTCTCTTCCAAAAATATAAAGATAATGGAGTTTTGGTGAAATGAATTTTATCTCAGGTGGAGAGTTATCAATGTATATTTCTATTCTTTTTGTTTCCTCTCTATTATTAAGGTTGTCTACTGAATAAAATTCTAAAAGGTGTTTTCCTTCTTCTTTAATCCTTATGTCGCCTGTCACTATATTCCATTTCTCATTATCTATGCGGTAATATGTGGCATAAACTCCGCATCCTTTGTCTGTCCCTTTAATAGATATAATATCGGATGATGTTATCCATTTTTCTTCTCCTTCAATTTTAATTTGTGTTTCTGGAGGAATATTATCGATATAAACTTCGCAGACTTTCTCATTTTCTTTGTGTCCAAGATAATCAATACTATAGAAGGAGATAGTATGTTTTCCTTCTTCTTTTATCTTAAAAGCTCCTTTATAGATATTTTTGCTCCCATTATCAATGGCATAAAGAGTTTCCATTACCCCACTTCCTTTATCACTCGCATTCAAAATTATGGATGTATTACTACATATCCATTTTTTATAAATTTCTCCCTCAAAACGTATATATGTTTCTGGGCATTCATTTTCAACATAAAATACTTGAGTGTGAATTTCCTCTTCTGGTGTGCCTAAATCATCCTCTGCCCAGTATTTCACTATGTATGTGCCTTCTGGGGCAAATCCATTTTCATCTCTTATCTGGAATGCTACTGGTTGATTTCTCATCCCCTTATACCATGTTCCATCCGCATCATGATATTCTCCATTTAGATAAAATTTTGCATTTTCGGGACCGTTTATACTATAATGTATAATGTATGATCCACATTCACAGCCATAATCTGCTGCCCATATAGTAAATTCTGTTAAACTCGTCGCATATCTTTTCCAGTATTTTATTTCTGTTGTTAACCAAGAATCTGGAGATGTATCATCAACATAGAAAGTTATATTTTCATAGGTTGTGTGATTTAGACAATCGTAGGCTCTAATATAAACATCGTGTTTACATTCTTTACTAAAATTAAATATAAAAGGCAAAGTATCTATTTCAGTCCAGTTAAACTCCCAACTATTATTATATTTCATTCTATATTCAACTGTTAAATTCGGGCAACACCCCAAATCATAGGCATTTATTGTTATAGGTGTTGACGTTTTTACATAGTAGGTATTGGAAGAAATAGCCCATTTTGGATTTCCAATTGAAACAGTGATAACCGGATATGTACTGTCAACATAGTAAGTATGGTTGAGTGTTCTTCCTCTATTCCAAACATTATCTGTAGCCCAGTATTCAACGGTATGCTTACATTCTTCAAAAAATCTTATACCTTTTGACGCATTATAGAGATACCATGATTTGTTTTCTACTTCAAAATATAAGACAGGGTTATTATCATAGGTATCTTTTTCATCTACAGGATGCCATGTTCCGTTTAACCAGAAGCCCCAGTATATTCCCATAATTCCTGAAATACATGATGCATTTGTAGCGGTGTCGATGACAAATAAAGTGATGTTGGCTAATTTTTCTATGCATCCAGTGGAATTGTCCATCTTGCAGTAGAGTAATGGATTCATGAGAGTAATAGAGGGTGGGATGCAGTCGACAAGATGAGATTGAATATGGTGTTCTTCTTCATTTCCTAAATAATCGAACGCATACCATTCTAGACAATGTGCACATTCCTCTGAAAAATTAAAAATAGCATCTGTATTCCAGTCAGTTTCGTTCCAGTTACTCCATGAGCCATTATATCCAACTCTCCATTTTATTTTCCAAGGCAATGGATAATAGGAAGTTAGAGTTATTGGCGTAGAAGCATTTACATATACATCATAATTAGGTTCACCCACTATTTTAACTGACTCGGGCTCTGTCATGATCACAGTCACATTCTGTACTTTAACCTGTTCTGTATTGTTATTCTTATCTATGCTATAATATGAAATGTTGTGATTCCCAGGTATATGAATCTTAAAAGGTGCATTATATTTTTTCCAAGAACTATTGTCTATTCTGTACCATGTTTCTTTTACTCCCGAATTATCATCTTTTGCCTCGAGAGTTATATTCGTTCTTGTAGTGATTGTATCTGTTGAACCATCTGTCCAATACGGCATCTGATATTTTCTAATAGTGGATGGAGGAGTATGATCTACAGAGACATTTCCAATACTCCATGTTCCATCCCAAAGTTTTACTTTCCATTCCCACAATGGCCATGAGTAATCATGTAATTTTAGCAATTTTTTTAAAATAGAATGAAATGTCACCCCCACATATACTCCCGCTCCCAACTCAAGGTTGAAAGCAACTGTTACACTTTTTGTAATATTAAGGGTTGCCAATAAAAAAACTCCTACTTCTATAAAAGGACCCGCAAGACCATAAAGTAAAGCTTCTAAACGAGCGTTAAGAGAGGGTTTAAATTTTGCAAAAAATTTGCACTGAGTTATATTAAATGTATATCCCTTATCTACTATTTTTTCGTTTATATCATGCCATCCATGACTGTATCTTAATCCTAGTTTTGTAGAAGAAAAATATCTCGCTCCAGCAGTAACATTAATCTGAGCGCTTAGTCCTACATCTATTTTTGAATACACTTTTAGATTAACATCTATAACTACAGGTATAAATCCTATCCAGATAACGTATGTAGTAGAATAAGTGTAAAGAGTTTTTGTCCATATTTTACTCCAGTTTATACTCGCTGAAGCATCTATTTCTATGTTTGCAGAAAGTTCGGGCATAATCCACATTTCAAACCATTTAAGTTTGACAGATGGAGGAATCAATTCTCCTTTGAGTTTCCATCCCAAATAGCCAGATACTTTTACTTTACTGTTTGCCTTTGCATAGATTGCATAATTGGTGTCTGTGTAATTCCATGAAAGGTCTATATCCAGTAATTTTACACTCCATTTCCATTTCCAAGTCCAGCTCCATTTAATCAACCTGTCATTTTCATCGAGAGTTTTTTCTGTTGGGCATGATATTGAACAGTTTATTCTGAAAGTTTTATAGCCAATAAATTCTGTAGAAATATTGTCCATCTCATCGATATCACTCTCATCAACTTTCATTGTCTCATTCAAAAAAATAGAGTTTTCTTTTTCAGTCAAATGAGTTTGCATATTTGTATTTCCTCCAAATTCTTTTATCCAGCTTTTATTTGTATGGTCAAGAATCTCTGCACCGTCTGGTAAACTTATTTTTGTTGCCCAATTTTGTTCATATTCCTGCTTTCCTGGAATAGCATCGAGCATATATTTGATGAAAACTACTTTACCGAGTGTAAAGCCCGTCGCATTTCCAGCCATGGATGCATTAGCTTGTCCAATTACAATCTCCCATTTATACTCATTTCCATATCTGGTTACATTTGCAATCTGTAAAATTGCACGTGCCTTTAAATAAATTTGACAGGTTCCGTTAGAACACGCTTTTGCTTTTGCTTCATATAAGTCTGTTACAATAAGTCCAAAAGAATTCTTTTGTTCTTCAATAAAAGAAGATAGAATTTCATTTCTTGTTGGGATGGTGGTTTTAATTGCTGTCAGGTTTTTTATACTAACACCTTCACATATTTCCAGTTCTGCCGGCATAATAGCATGGGGAGGTATATCTATTTTTTTGCCTGGAACAGCATTTTTTATGCCAAGTGCAGTTTTATAGAATTGTGCTAAAGTTGGAGAAAGTATACTGATTGAAAGGCTTATATTTGCTTCCCCATTCTCCAAAATATCAATTTTTTCATTGTAACAAACCTTTAAAACTTCTCCGTCTTCCTCATTTTTTCCTTCTGATACTCCTTCCTGAAAATTGATCGCAAGCATCATAAGAATGATACATATGCTAACAATTCTCACTCCAAAATATTTATTCTTAATTTTCTCTTTATTCAATTTTATTACCCCAAAAAATAAGCTATATTGTATTTATAAAGTTATGCCATGTGTAAAGTAAACACAGATCGGTAACATTTCTTAAATCAATTTCCCATTCCTTATAGGAGGAGAATGGGAAATGTCACATGTTATTACAGAAATGAGGAGAATAATGGTTATGGCGAAGAAGGCAGGAAAGAAAACAAAAGAAATTGCTGAATTTCTTGGAGTAAGCAGAAAAACTGTATGGAAATGGAATAAAAGAGCACATCATCCAGGGAAAGAAAGTTTTAGAGATGGATAAAGAAGACCACATCATATCAATAAGAAAATAACTCCTCTAGTAGAAAATGCCATCATCATTCTTAGAGATTCTTTCAACTGGGGAACCCAGAGAATAAAATTATCTCTTCAATCTTCTCCACCCTATATCAAATATCTTTTTGAGCATGTTCTTGGAGAGTGGGATAGTATAGAGGTAAGCAAGCAAACCATTAACAATGTTTTAAGG
>DRIF01000012.1 GCA_011052825.1 Thermoplasmatales archaeon | reverse complement strand
TTCTAAGCCACGATAAGTTTTCTGATGTTTTGATTTAAGTAATAATGCCAGAACCAATGACTTTGGAGGATGTGGAGGTCTACCTCTTTTGGAAATTTCCCATGGTTCAGGCATCCTGTCAATGATTTTCTTTGCGTTTTGAATGAACCATTCATCCTCATTTTTCATAGCAAGATTGTATATCTTCCAATTGGTTTTGAATTTTCTGTCTACTTTCTTATCCTTATTGCATCCCATCCATTATGTAGAATAAAAATATCTAAATTTATTTTTCGGACAACGCTAAAGAACAAAAAAAATATAAATAATCGAACATCTTAAATCATAATGGAAAAAAGATTGCTTGGATTGTATAATCTTTCATCCAAGCTAACTATCGCCACATCCTACGAAGAATTATATGATGTGTTTTCTTCCGCATTTAAAAAAATACTGAAATTTGATAATTTTGCTCTTTTAATAAAAGAAGGAAACGAACTCAAAATTGTTAAAAAACTTGGAATATATGAACCAAATACAATTCTTGATATTAAAGGCAATAGAGGAATTACAGTAGCATGTGCAAGAGAAAAGAAAAGAATTTATGTTCCAGATGTCACAAAAGATGCTCGTTATATTGAAGCAGCTTCAGGAATAAAAAGCGAAGTTGCAGTTCCAATTTTATATGGAGATGAACTTATAGGTGTAATTGACGTTGAAAAATCAGAGATTGATGGATTTAGGGAGGAGGATATAAAACTTTTAGAAATTTTTGCCAATGTTTTCGCCGCCTCATTCAAAAATGTTGAATTCAAAAAAGAACTGGAAGAATCAGAAAGAAAATACAGGAGTTTGGTTGAAAATATTGGTATAGGAATATACAGAAACACCCCTGGAGCTAAAGGAAAATTTATTGAAGCCAATCCTGCCATTATAAAAATGTTTGGTTATAAAAGCAAGGAAGAATTCATGAAAATAAATGTCTCTGATTTATATCAGAATCCAGATGATAGAAAAAAAATAAATGAAAAGTTATTGAAAGAAGGACTTATCAAAAACGAAATAATAAAACTCAAAAAGAAGAATGGAAAACCAATTATTGCTTCAGTAACTGCAGTTGCAGTTAAAGATGAAAAAGGAAGAGTTAAGTATTTTGATGGAATAGTTGAAGATATTACGGAAAGGATAAAAACTGAGGAAGCCCTCAAGAAAAGTGAGGAGAAGTATAAAAATTTGGTTGAATATGTTCCATGCATAATATGCAAATTAAAACCTGATGGAATAACAATTTTTGTTAATAATTATGTAAAAAAAATAACTGGTTATGAACCAGATGAAATTATTGGAAAAAACTGGTGGGGAATTTTTTATCTTGGAAAATTGGAGAAACGGATTGATGATTTATATGAAAAATTCAATGAAGGGGATGTTGCAGATTATGAAATGAAGTTGATGGATAGATATGGTGAAATTCACACAATAAGTTGGAATTCTTTCAATGTTTGGGATGAGAATGGAGAACTGGTTGAAATAAATGGAGTTGGAATAGACATTACAGAGCGTAAAAAAATAGAAGATGAACTCAGAAAAAGCGAGGAGAGATACAGGAATTTATTTGAAGAAATGAAGGATGCTTTTTATATAAGCACAATTGATGGAAAATTTGTTGATGTAAATAAGGCAATGGTTGAACTTCTTGGCTATAAAAGTAAGAGAGAGCTTTTGAAAATAGATATAGGAAAAGACTTTTATTACAGACCAGATGCAAGAGAAAAATTATTGAAATTGATGGCAAAAGATGGCTATATAAAGGACTATGAAGTTGAGGTGAAAAGGAAGGATGGAAAAAAATTGATTGTTTTAGAAACATCCCGCGAAAGAAAGGATGAAAATGGCAAGGTTATTGGATATGAAGGTATAATAAGAGATATCACAGAGCAGAAAATGATGCAAGAAGAATTGAAGAAATCAGAAAGAAAATTCAGAAGCATATTTGAGAATGCGGTAGAAGGAATATACAGATTGGATAAGAGAGGAAGATTAATAGAAGCCAATAAAGTTCTCGAAAATTTTTTTGGATATAGCGAGGAAGAATTGAGAAGAATGGATTTAAATAAACTTTATAAAAATCCAGAGAAAAGAAGCGAATTTTTGAAGGAGTTAAAGAAGAAAGGTTTTCTAAAAAATCTTGAAATTGAATACGTTAGAAAAGATGGAAGCATTGTAATTGGGAATGAATATGCAATACTTGTCAGAGAGGGGGGAAAGGAATACATTGATGGAATAATACATGACGTAACAGAATTGAAGAAGGCACAGCAGGAAGCAGAATTTTATAATGCTCTCCTGCGCCATGATGTTGCAAATAAACTTCAGCTGGTTATTGGATATATTGATATGCTTCTGGATGAGGAAATTTCAGATGAACAGAGGGAACTTGCTGAACTTGCGCTTAAGTCTGCTCTGAGTGCTTCAAGAATAATAGAGAATGTAAGGAGATTGCAGATTCTCAAAAAAGAGATTAAAAAGAAGAAATTCTCAATAGATGAAATGATAGAGGGAATTTTGAGGGAATACAGTGGGGATTTGGAAAAAAAGGATATAGAAGTTGTGTCCAAATCTTATGGTAAGAAAATTATAGCAACAGAATTTTTAGGTGAGGCAATATCAAATATAATTGGAAATTCAATATCCCATTCTGGAGCGAGCAAAATTGAAATAAAGGTGGAGGAGGAAGGAAACTATGTAAAGATATGTGTTGAAGATAATGGAATGGGAATAACTGATGATTTGAAAGAAAAAATATTTAAAATGGGATATAAAGGAGAGGAGAGCAGGGGAAGTGGATTGGGATTATATCTGGCAAAAAAAATTGTTGAGAATATGGGTGGAAAATTAAGGGTGAAGGACAGAGTTAAAGGAGACCATACAAAAGGAGTTGCTTTTGAAATTTACATTCCAAAATGATATTTAACTGCCATACACATATAGGAGATGCCTTTATAAAGCTCCCAGATAGAAAGTTTAGCATTGAAGAGTTGGTTGCACCCCCATATGGCTATAAACATGTTTTGATGAGAAAGGTGGGCAACTCAAAAATAATGAAAGGGATGGAAAAGGCAGTTGAGATAATGAAAAATTGTGGAACAAATGTTTTCATAGATTTTAGAGAAGGAGGCGTAAAAGGAGTGAAATTGCTCCTTGAAATTCTGAAAAATAAAAATCTGGAGGCAATAATTTTGGGCAGACCATACAACATGGAATACAATGAAAAAGAGATTGATGAAATCCTTGACATCAGTGATGGAATTGGTTTGAGTAGCATATCTGACTGGAAATTTGAAGAAATTGTTGCAATATCAAATCATGTTGAGGAAAGAGGCAAAATTTTTGCACTTCACGCAAGCGAGAGCAGGAGGGAGGATATAAATAAAATTCTGGATTTAAAACCAAATTTTCTGGTTCATTTATGCAAAGCAGATGAGGAAAATATAAATGAAGTGGCAAAGAAAAAAATAGGAGTTGTTGTATGTCCGAGAGCAAATGGTTTTTTTGGATTATCTCCTCCACTGAATTTAATGATGGAAAAAAGAATTGATGTTATGCTTGGGACAGATAATGCAATGATTGTTGAGCCAGATATAATTGAAGAGATGAATTTTTTGATTAAAAAATTCGACATTGAAAAGAAAGAAGCGTTTAAAATGATTTCAAAAACTCCTTCAAAATTTTTTGGGGAAATTTTAAAAAACCGTGTGCATTCATAAGCGATGAAGTCCATGAAAGTAAAAGATGTGATGGATAAAAAGCCCATACTTGCAGAAATACCTGGAACGAGAGAAGATGTTCTTAGAATATTTGGAAAATATGAAGTGTCTGGAGTGCCTGTTGTAAGGGCAGGAACAAAACAGTTTGCAGGAATTGTAACAAGAAGCGATATTTTTAAGAATCCAGAAGAAAATCAGCTTGCAATGATAATAAATCGTAATCCAATAACAATATCTCCAGATGCAAGTTTAAAAAGAGCTGCAAAAATATTTTATGAAAAGAGGATACATGGAATTCCTGTTGTAAAAGGAAAAAATTTGGTTGGTGTAATTTCTCCAACTAATATACTTAGGGTTATTGCTGAAAAAAAGAATGATATAGTGGAGAATTATTTATCTCCAGTTTTCATACCAATATATCAGGATACCCCACTTCCTGTTGTTATGAAAATATTTCGCCTCACCCATGCGTCTGCCCTGCCTGTTCTCAATGAAAATGGGGATTTGGCTGGTATAGTTGCAGATGGAGATTTATTCACCTTCTCTCATTTGCACGAGAAGGTAGATAAGTCAAATCTTGGGCTGGGTGAGGATGAGGATATATGGACATGGGAAGGAATAAGAGATGTAATGCGTCTCTATTATGAAACTTCAAAAATAGAACTCCCGCCTGTTCCAGTAAAGGAGGTTATGGTTAAGGATGTTATAACTGCATATATAAAATCAAAACTCTCAGATACTGCAAGAAAAATGCTTGAAAATAATGTTGACCAGCTCCCTGTTATAGATGAGAATGATGATATTGTTGGAATGATTTATGATGTGGATATTATGAAAGCATTCCTGTGATTTCATGTCAGTGTATGAGAAAATAATGTCGATGGCTAAAAGACGCGGATTTTTATATCCTTCATTTGAAATTTATGGGGGGGAGGCAGGATTCTATGATTATGGTCCTCTTGGAACTCTTTTAAAAAATAATATTGAAAATAAGTGGAGGCATTTTTACATAATTAGAGAGAGATTTTTTGAAATTTCCACCCCTGTGATAACTCCATATGAAGTTTTGAAATCATCTGGGCACGTTGATGAATTCATGGATGAAATTGCTACATGTGAAAAATGCAATTTGAGTTTTAAGGTGGAGGAGTTGAAGAATGACAAATGCCCTGTTTGTGGAGGAGATGTTAAAAAAGAGAAACTCAATTTAATGTTTGAAACTCACATAGGAGTAAAGAAAAGAAAACAGGCATTTCTCCGTCCAGAAACTGCTCAGGGAATTTTTGTTGATTTTTATCTTTTATATGAATTTTTCAGAAGAAAAATACCCTTTGGAGTGGTTCAGATTGGAAAGGGTTTCAGAAACGAGGTTTCTCCGAGACAGGGTATAATAAGATTGAGAGAATTTTCAATGGCTGAGGCGGAGATATTTTTTGAGCCAGATGAAAAAGAGCATCCAAATTTTGATGAAATAAAAAATGATAAAATTAAACTGATAACAGAAAATGACGAGGAAATTGAAATAACAGCAGAAGAAGCTGTTAAGAAAAGAATAGTTGGGAATGAAGCTCTCGCATATTACATGGCATTAACTAAAAAATTTTTGAAGGAAGTTGGTATAGATGAAGGAAAAATAAGATTCAGACAGCACAAGAAGAATGAGCTAGCACACTATGCAAATGAATGCTGGGACGCAGAAATATATTCAGAAAGATTTGGATGGATTGAATGCGTTGGCATAGCAGATAGGTCAGCATATGACTTGGAAGCTCATATAAAGTCAAGCGGAGTTGATATGAGGGCTTTCAAAAAATTTGATGAGTCCAAGAAGGTTAAGAGAAGGATAATAAAACCAAAAATGGATAAAATTGGGAAAAAGTTCAAAGAGAAGGCAGGCAAAATTTTAAAGGAAATGAAGGAATTTGAAGTTAATGATGAAATTGATAAAATATTTGTTGAAGTAGATAGGGAAAAAATAGAGATTGGTAGAGAATATTTTGACATAGAAGAGATGGAAGTGGTGGAAAAAGGAGAAAAATTTATTCCTCATGTAATTGAACCATCTTATGGAATAGATAGAATTTTTTATTTTATTCTTGAACACAACTATAAAGAAATTGAGAAGGAAGGAGAAAAATATTCAATACTGAGCTTACCAGCTAACATATCTCCAATAAAAGCTGGGGTTTTTCCTCTTGTGAGCAAGGATGGATTGCCTGAAATAGCAAGAAAAATAGAGGAAGATTTGAGAAAAAACGGGATCATGTCATTCTATGACGAGAGCGGAAGCATAGGCAGAAGATATGCAAGAATGGACGAAATAGGCACGCCTTTCTGCATAACAGTTGATTACCAAACAAAAAAGGACAATACTGTAACAATTCGTTTTAGAGACACAACAGAACAGATAAGGGTTGAAATAGATGAAATAGCAGAATGGATAAAGGAAAGAATAAATTGAAATTTGAAAAGCATTTCATACAAATTAATTTTCCATTGAAATGGGACTTAAAACTTAAATTTAATGTTCTCCCTGAAAGACCAACTCCATGTGTAGTTGAAAATGGAGAATGGAGAAGGGCGATAAATTTCAATGAAAGGCTAATTCCACTGATTGTAAAGTTTGATAAAAAGGAGAGAATAGTTGTTTTTACAAACAAAGTAACAAAAAATGAATGGAAGAATATTAGAAGATTAATTATTGAATCTCATGGTTTGAAGAATGTAAAAAAACTTTATGAATTTATGGAAAAAGACAGAGTTTTGAAAAAGATAAAAAATGAACTTTATGGTTTTGGAAGAGCAGGTTTAATGTCAGCTAACGTATATGAAGGTGTAATAAAAGCAATTGTTCAACAGCAAATTTCACTCAGGGTTGCTGAAAATATAATTGCAAATATTGTAGAGAGATATGGAAGAAGAATTGAGTTTTGTGGCACATATGTCTATAATTTTCCGTCTCCAGAAACAATTGCTAATTTGAAGCTGGAGGAACTTAGAAATTGTGGTTTAAGTTTTAGAAAAAGTGAATATATAAAAGAATTTTCTTGTGAGGTTGAGAAAGGTTTCAATCCAGATGAATTAAAAAGTAAAAATGAAGAGGAAATTATGGAAATTTTGACATCATTTAGAGGAATAGGAAGATGGACTGTAGAACTGGTTATGGTTGCTTCAATGGGGAAGAATGTTATACCTGCAGATGATTTAGGTGTAAAAAAGGCAATTTCCCATTTTTATTTTAAAGATGAGTTGCAATCTCCTGAAAAAGTAAAAAAATTTGCAGAAAATAGATTTGGAAATTTTTTAAGAGATATTCTCATTTATCTATTAATGGCGTATAGAATGGGATTGTGAATTTCCGCTAAAAGATTTAAAGAAAAAATGTATTATTAATATGAAAGATTTTTATGATTTGAAGGTGGAGGATGTTATGCATGACAAAATATGGGATATTCCACTCATAGAAGAGAATGCAAATTTGAGAATCATTCTCATTATTTTAACTGCGAGAGGATATGCATGGGTTGTTGAAAATAGTAAAAGCATGAGAATTACAGGTGTTATTACAGAACATGATGTTTTGAGAATAATAGAAAACTTTGACGAAGGAATGATAGCGAAAGATTTTGCAAAAAAAGATTTGATAACATGCAGTAGAAAAGAAAAAATATCTGATGTTATAAATAAAATTAAAAAATATGGAGTGAGAAGAATCCCCGTTGTTGAAAATGGGAAAATTGTTGGTGAAATTACGCTTCGTCACTTGATAGAAAAAGTTTACTCACTTGTTGCTGAAATCTGAGAGCAAATCGCAGACTGCATGATAAATTTCATTTACACTATATTCGTCTCCGTATTTTTTTATAAAGGTATCCATTATTTTCCTGACTGTTGGTTTTTCCATATCTTCTGCTATGTGTCTTATTTTTTCCATTAAAATTTCTTTTCTTTTTATCCCGCTTATATGCTCATGTATTTCTTTAATGACCGCAATAATTTCTAAAATGGAAAGTAAAAGAACAAATCCAGAGGCAATTAGAATGGTTTTTTCCTTATTAGTCCATGAATAATAAAAAATTTCTGCATCAAATAATAAAACAATGAAGGGTATGATTAAAGCAATTTTTATTATCCTGCTTGTAGTAAGAATTTCATTAAATAAATTCCTAACGAATCGATGTCTCATCAAAAGGTAAAATATAATTAAGTTAAATTTTTTTTCTTCCCTTCCAGATTTTTTCTCTTAGCCACACCCATTGGGACTAACATATAGTTATAGAAAATTTTGTGTGATCTTTAGTTTTTCCCATGATGATAAAATAATATTTCGTAATTCTTTTCTATTCTTTGCATTTAACCATCTCTCCTCAAAATCTATATCCTCTGAAATTTGAACTATCCACATCAGAGAATGGAAATAAAAACTTTGTTCATCTGAAGAAGAAACAATAACAAAGAAGGCATGTACTGGAGGAATATTGTCAGAAAATATAATGCCTTTTTTACTTCTCACTAAGATAACGTCAAATTTATTGCGCCCTTTAATAATAAGCGAAAGAATGGCTATGCCAGGATATACAACTATATTGGAATCTTTTTCTCTCTTCATAAATGATTTGTATAGTTCTTCTTCATCTACATCTATTTCTTCCGCCAATTTATGTGCTAGCAGTTTTGTAAATTCATCAGGTGATAACATTTTTTCAAGATCTAAAATGAGACATTTTTTTATCATCTCTTCAAACCTTTTTTCAGTAACATCATCTCTTTCTATTAGTATCTCCCTTAATTCTTCGTCCATCAGATAGCCAGTTGATTCAATTCCAGTGATCCTCTCAATTACATGCAGAAGAGCATATTCTCTCTTTATCTTAGGTCGTGCGTAAGCCAAATACCAACTCAATCCAAAAACAATAAAAATTCCTATGGCAAGAAGAGGTGTAATTCCCATTTCAAAAAGAATGAATCCATATCCAATAATCCCTGCTATGTGAACCCATGGGTAGAGAGGACTCCGAAATTTGGGTTGATAATGTCTTATTTTGCTTTCTCTCATAATAATAACAGAGATGGTCACGAACATAAATAAAAGAAGTTTCATGGTTGATGCTGTCTTGACAAGACCTTCAATATCCAAAAACAGAATAACAAAAATCATGAAAACAGATGTAAAAATTATAGAAAAACTCGGGGTTTTATATTTAGATACCTTAGCAAAAAAACGGGGCAAGAGGTCATCCTTTCCCATAGCCATTGGATTACGAGATGCAGCAAGCAATCCTGCGTTAGCTGTGGAAACAAAAGCCAAAATTGCGGCGATTGCCATTATTACAACACCAATCTCTCCCATAAAAACTCCTGCTCCAAGAGAAATTGGTGTAAGAGAATTCTGCAGTTGGTTTGGTTCAACTAAACCTATTGTTACAAAAATAACCATAGTATAAAGTAGAGATACAACAGCCCAGGAAAGAAACATTCCTAAAGGGAGGATACGTCCTGGATTTTTGCATTCTTCTGCTACACTACAAACCTTTGTCAATCCCCCATAAGAGATGAAAACAAAACCTGCTGTTGCAAAAATGGAGCCTATACTCGCGGGTGCAAAAGGGGTGAAATTAGTTAATTGAACGTGGAAAACCCCTGCTACAATATAGAAAGCAAGTAGAGACAGAAGACCAACAACCAAAATTATCTGAGTTTTTCCTGTGTGTTTGACACCAACAAGATTAATGATAGTAAAAATTATGCAAAATACAACAGCAATAAGTTTTATTTGTATCTCTGTAAAACCTGGATTAAGCAATAAAGTAAATGCACCTATTCCCAGCAATGCAAAAGCACTTTTGAAAGCCAGAGAAAACCATGCAGCAAATCCACCAACTGTTCCCAAGGCAGGTCCCATACTCCTGTCTATATAGAAATAGGTTCCGCCTGCTTTTGGCATGGCTGTGGCAAGTTCTGCTTTAGAAAGCATAGCGGGAATAACCAGAATACTGGCAATAAAATATGCAACAATTACAGCTGGTCCTGTCTTTGCATACGCCAATCCAGGCAAGATAAATAATCCTGAACTAATCATTGCTCCTGAAGCTATACAAAAAAGGTCAAATAAGCCAAGCTCTTTTTTTAGACTAGCTTCTTTTATTTTAGCCTTTTTATCACTCATTATAATTGCATTCTTTAACAATATTTAAGTTTGGTTAAAAATAAGTCTAAAACATAAATTCATCTAACTTTTTCTCTCCTAAAATGTTCGTGTATTTCTTTGATAACACCAATAATTCAAGAATGGAAAGGAATAATACGAATTCAGATGCAACTATTGTATTTGTTTCTTTAGAAATCCAATCAAAAATAAAAAATTTCTGCATCAAATATTAAAACCTGACTTTGCCATTTCAAGCTAATTATACTACCATTGTATAATTTGCCAATTGCAATTTTTTATTACATTTTACCACCTCAAATTCAAGCTTTTGTCCTCATAACGCCGTATAAAATCACCAAAAATTGCTATAATTTTGGGCGTAACATTGCTCAAAATGTGAAATCTAAAGCCATTTGGAGGATAAACAATGGTTAGTGACAAATTTATTAACGATTTTTTGAGGACTTTTACATTTTTTACAGGAGAAAATTTGCACAAAATTTGTGT
>DRIF01000011.1 GCA_011052825.1 Thermoplasmatales archaeon | reverse complement strand
ATGATAATTTAATTTATAACTGCAATTTTTCATATAATACATGGTTTGGGTTGAGTATCCACTCTTCAGATAATAATACGGTTTACAATTGTACTTCCATTTCAAATGACTTTTGTGGCATTGGTTTGTCCTACACGACTAACACCAGAATATACAATTGTAGAGCTTATTTAAATGATTATTATAATATCCGATTGCACAATTCATATAACAATACAATTTTTAGTTGCAGTTTCTTCAATAGCTCTAAAGGTATCGAACTGTGGTATTCCAGCAATAACACAGTATACTTTTGTGACATTTTGAATAACAGTTACGGAAATTACATTTATGGAAATAGTAATAATAACTTCATATTCCACAATAACTTTATTAACAATACTATCCAAGCGTATGATGATGGGAACAATGTATGGGACAATGGTTATCCAATGGGGGGAAATTACTGGAATGATTATACAACGCCTGATAGCAAACATGGATATTTCCAAAACATGAGTGGATTTGATTTAATTGTTGACTCTTCATATAACATCTCTGGAGGGAGCAATAAGGACAGATGGCCTCATGTTATAGAAAATGGATGGATGAAGCCATTGTTTGTTCCAAATGTGGTATTAGTTGAATTTAAGCAAAATGTTTCAAATTCGACAATAAATGCAACTATAGCAAATTATGGAACAGAAGTAATAGAATATCTTCCATATGTTAATATATATATCCTAAATATAACAGCACACAATCAATCAGAATTTGATACATTGTATATGTTCCAGAATGATACAAATGTCAGCACAATATCCTTAGATATGTATGTATATCCTCGTTACAAACCAGAACATTTAACAACACCAAATGACCAATGCTATCCAAAACAGTGGCATTTGAATAATTATGGAATTAATCCGGGAGTGCCAACTGGTTTGATTGATGCTGATATAGATGCTCCACAGGCATGGGAGCATTTAACAGATTGCAGAAAAGATTGGAATAACAATGACTTTGTAATTGCAATAATAGATACAGGCGTTGATTTAAATCATCCAGATATTGTGGCAAATTTGTGGACAAATCCGAATGAGGTAGCAGGAGATATGGCTAATGATGGAATAGATAATGATGGCGATGGTTTGATTGATTGGTTAGATCCAGATTGGGATGGAGACTTAAATCCTTTTAATGCTGATGATGATGGAAATGGTGTAGGAGATGACTTTCATGGTGCAGAATTTTCAGTTAGGGGTGTGTGGGATAATGCTAACAGAAGATGGGTAATGACATTCACAGGTGATGGTTCTCCAGATGATGAAGATGAACATGGAACCCATTGTGCTGGAATAATATGTGCTCATGGAAATAATGGAATAGGAGTAACAGGGGTATGCTGGAGAGCTCAGCTGATGGTGTTAAAAACAGGCTCAGTAAGTGTACGAGGACCACGCAACTTGCTTAATATTGGTGTAAGAAGGGCATCTGCATCTCTTTTTGCTCGATGCGTGAATTATATTATTCAACAGAAGAATAATGGGATAAATGTGAAAGTAGTTAGTTATAGCGCAGGAGTTTCAAGAGATGATGTAATGAGACGGTATAATGTAAATGCAAATGAGGCAGAAAGGATAATTACCAGAAGTGGACTAATAACCATATACATGAATGCAATCCAGAGGCTCAATGCATCCCAGATTTTATTTGTTTGTGCTGTAGGAAACAATGGACAACATATTGATAGGATCGATGCAGCGGGAGCATACAGTGATTATCCACCTAAACTAACCTTACCAAACATAATAGCAGTTGCAGCATCAGATAATCGAGATAGACTTGCAAGTTTTTCCAATTGGGGAACGACATCTGTTGATATAGTTGCTCCGGGAGAAAATATATTGAGTTTGGCTATGCATGGAAGATATGTTTATAGAGATAATGATGGAGATAATAAAGTTTCTGTAGGAGATACAAGGTTATCGCGACACCCAAATCCACAATTATGGCAAAGATTTCGATACTCAGAAATTACTGCCATATATCCTGCTGGCTCAACAGTGAGAGCAGGAGATGGAGATAGCCGAAGATTTTTGCCTGGTGGAGGCTGGTGGGGATATCTTTTGATTAATTTTAATGCAAATGAAAGATACTGGGATCTGAACGGAAATAATCAATATGATGCGGGAGAGTATATTTACAGAGACAATGATAATAGCGGTACGGTTACAGCTGGAGATACAAGATTAACGCATATTTATATTAATAATGAGTTAAGATATTTCCATAATTCTAATGTAAATGCAGGAGATGCTGATGTGGGAAAAAATCTTCGTGCTTTTACAAATGAAAGACATAGGGATTATGATGGAGATAATATGTATGATGTTGAAGAGTATATTTATAGGGATGTTGATAATAACTTCTGGGTATCGGCTGGTGATATAAGATTAACCAATGTTGAATCGTTATTTAGAGGAAATACAAACACTCAAGCAGGAGATAGTGATATAGGAGATTGCTTGCATGCATTTGCACCGAATGAAAAGCATACCGAAGATGTTAACGCAAATGGCATGTATGATCTAAACGAAGATATCTATATAGATAATGATAACAGCGGCAATGTTTCTGTAGGAGATCAAAGATTGCGGCACTGGCGATATCCGGCTGGCAGTTTTGTGCAACCTGGAGATAGAGATGGTAGGATTGGTTTAAATTTGGTTAACTTCCAAGATAACGAAAAATATTCTTTGGTTAGATACATGTCCGGAACTTCTATGGCAACTCCAATGGTTACTGGCTCTGTTGCTAATTTTTGGTGCCAATTTCCAAATTTAACACATTTGCAGGTTAAAGATTGGATACTGAGAAAAGTTGATCCAAGAGCAAGCTTGAAAAATACTGTTGTATCTGGAATATATAATGATGGAAGACTTCGCACAATAAGTGGATTTGATTTTGGAGATGCACCTGATCCTTATCTTGGCGTGCCAGGATTTTATCCAACGGTTTTATGGCATGAACTAAGTCATGGAGCAAGTCATGAAGACATGGGCGAAGAATGGCTTGGATGGGATGTTAGCCCAGAATATGATGCAAATGTTGTTGCAAATCCACCATATGATGTAGATGCTTCATCAAATCTGTTGCCGTCTCGCACTCCACCTACTCCTCATCCTCCTTACCAACAATCTCCTACACCAGATTTAGATGCATATGATGATGGCGTTTCCTTGCCTTTAATCGTATTTCCTGGATGGATCTACCCCATAGAATTTCATATACAAACAGAGAATCCATTCATAAATGATGCTGATCATGGAAGATATGATGAATTTCAGGTAAATAAAAGAGACGAGAAAAAAATATATATCAACACATATTTTGACTGGAATCATGACGGTGATTGGGATGACGGAGGAGAGCATTTAGTAAAATGCCCAGCCAAACAATGCACTTGGTGGGGAGGTCCTGGCATGATATGTTGCTATGGTATTTTCTGGCCCCAGTGGTTTGGAATAGGTGCCAACCTTATGAATGAAAATGCATTCAGAAGAACAACTTTTGCTGTTCCATGGAATGCTTTGCCAGGGTTGACATGGAGTAGAACTCGCCTGGATTATGGAGAGAATGCTGGCAGGCCACCGTTCCCAAGATATGAGTCACATCATCCTTTTATAGCAGTCGGTGAGGTTTTGCAAGACACCTATGCTCATGCCCAGTATGGAGAGGTTGAAGATTACTGGCTTTACATTGTAAATAAAGTAAAGGTAATAGGAGAACCAAAATATGAAGACACCGTTTTGTTAGATATACTTCAAGAAGATTTTGCGTATGGAATTCCACCAACAGGATGGATGGATACACATGGTGCATGGTTCACCAGTTATACAAATTATGCAGGAGGCGTATCTCCAGAAGCAATGTTGCCATGGTATTATGCTGAAGATGGTTGCATGCTTATCACCTATCCAATAAACACGATAGGAAGCAATGAATTAACCCTGCAATTTAATACGTTTGTGGATGATTATGGTGGTTCATATTATCCCTATACCCTTCATCTCTACACCAGCACAGATGGAGTCAGTTGGCAGGAGGTATGGAATATTAGTCCAACAGAGGATTATGGTCCATCATTAGAAGAAATTGTTTTAACTCCTGAAAACGGTGTAGGTTCTCCCACTCTTTATATAGCATTCACATTTACGGGATATCATTGTGGTTTAGATTACTGGTATGTTGATGATGTCGTTATTTCTGGAGATGCACTCATGACGTATGTAACATCTTCCACACCATTTGAAATTATTGATTATCCATTAGATTCACCATATTCAGTATTGAACTGGTATAGATTATGGTATGAGGGAATGTGGAGCGATTGGATAGAATATGGGGATACATTTTATTTAGAGGGAGAGGAAATGCATCAGATTGAATATTATGGGAAAGCTGTTGAGAATGATAGAATAATATTTTATGATGGATTTGAAAATGATATGAGATGGGTTCCTGTTGATTTAGATAATATGGGTTATACATGGCAATGGACAAACATAACTCCGTATTGGATCAATGAAACAATAGAAGGATATTTTATGCTTTTGGATGATTCAATTTGTTGGGAAATATGCAATCTTGATCAGTTAAGCTCAGCTCCGATAAGCTGTAGCATGTTCAACAATACAATGCTATATTTTGATGGCATATTCAAAACAACTGGAAACGAGAAGTTATGGGTTAATGTAACAAATGATTATTGGGAGACGTGGACAAATGTTTTATTCTTGGATGAAAATTCAAGTGGTCCATGGCTCATAAATATATCCAGCATTGCAGATGGAAAAGAAGTAATGATTGAATTCACTTATTCAGATAACTGTTCAATTGGGTATGGGGCATTGATTAAATATGTTATGCTCTATGGAGATGTAATAACTTATGCACCTTTGCATCATCAATTCCATTATATAGATGAAACTCCTCCTATAGCGATAATAGATTTAATAGCACCCTACAATCAAACTTCCATACCATTCGAAATTACATACAATGCTTCTGATGATGCATGTGGATTAAAAGAAGTTTGGCTATACTTCCGATACAGCTATGACAATTCAACATGGAGTGACTGGTTGCCATATGCAAAAAGTAACAACGGAGAATGGATTTTCCATGCTCCATATGCCCCAGCATACTATGAATTTTATTCTATGGCAGTAGATAATTTGGGAAATGCTGAAGCTTATGATGGCATAGAGGCAATGGCATATGTTCCATTGCAAACATTTGCCTTTGAATTAAAAGAAGGATGGAATTTGATTACTTTGCCTTGCATAAACGGATACAATGCTTCATCATTATATGCAGATATAAATGGATGCAGTATTATTTTATCATGGAATGCAAGCATGCAGGATTTCATTATTTATGTTCCTGGCTCTCCATATGATTTTGAAATTGAAGATGGACATGGATATTTCATTGGAATGAAATATGACACATATTTTGCTTTAATTTATGACCCAATAGAATATGTAAGCATTCCTCTTGTTGTAGGATGGAACATTCTTGGGTGGTTTAAAGAAAATGAAACAACCGCATCTTCATTATTAGAAAATATACTTGGATGTAATATTGTCTTAAAATGGAATGCAAGTATGCAGGATTTTGATTTATATGCTCCAGGTGTACCAGATGATTTTGTCATAAAAAGAGGAGATGGCTTTCTGGTTGCTGTTGATGAGGAAAGCGAATGGCATGGAGAAGGATGAGTTAAATAATGAAACAACACCAAACTTATTATATACAAAATATTTTTCCTTGTGCTTGCAAAAATAAAGGTGAATGGAATTGTTCAGGGAGTGGGATTTCGTCCATTTGTTTATAGAATTGCAACTCATCTTAACTTGAAAGGATATGTCCTTAATTTAGGAGATGCTGGAGTTGAGATAGAAGTTGAAGGAGAAGAAAAGAAAATTTATGAATTTATTGATTTACTGAAAAAAAAGAAACCATCCTTAGCCAAAATTGATGAAATAAAAACAGAATTTGGAAGAGAAAAAGGTTATAGAAAATTTGAGATAAAAAAAAGCATTGATAAAATTGAGGAAGGTGTATCAATAATTCCTCCAGATATTGCAATATGTGATAAATGCATAGAAGACATGAAAAAACAGGAAAGAAGGTTTAACTATTTTTTCACAACATGCACAAATTGTGGCCCTCGCTATACAATAATAAAAAAACTTCCTTATGACCGCCAGAACACAACAATGAATGAATTTGAAATGTGTGTTGATTGCTACAATGAATATACAAATCCATCAGATAGAAGATATCATGCACAAACCATAGCATGTAAAAACTGTGGTCCTCAAATTTTTCTCAAAGATGGCAGTAAAATTTTTGAGGGGGAATATGGAATAAAAAAAGCCATTAATTTGATTAAGAAAGGAAAGATAGTTGCAATAAAGGGTATAGGAGGGTATCATCTTGCATGCATTGCAGATGAAAAAGGAGAACATGTAAAAAAATTGAGAGAATTGCTTGGAAGACCTCAAAAACCTTTTGCATTAATGGCAAAAGATATTGAAATGGTAAAGGAAATTGCATTTATTAATAAATATGAAGAAGAAATTTTAAAAAGTCATATAAGACCAATTGTTTTGCTTGAGAAAAGGAGAGAATTGCCATATGTTGCACCTTTGCTACATAATTATGGAATAATGCTTCCGTATACTGGATTGCATTTATTGTTATTTGAAGAAATTGATATGCCATTGGTGATGACTTCTGCAAATCTCCCTGGAAAGCCAATTATTTATAATGAAGAAGATATTGAGAAAATTGGAGCAGATGCAATTTTATTTTACAACAGGAAGATATGGCAAAGAAGTGATGATTCAATATTAAGATATGTTGGAAAAAATGCTTTATTGATAAGAAGAAGCAGAGGATATGTTCCCTCTGGAATAAAAGTTGATGGGAAAACTTATGCCATACTTGGTGTTGGAGCAGAGGAAAATGTTTCTGCATGCATTCTTAACAGGGGTTATGCATTTTTAAGCCAGTACATTGGACATGTTAATAAAATTGAGACGTTTGAATTTTTTGAAGACACAATACAACATATGAAAAAGTTAATTAATGTTGATTTTGAAGCAATAGCATGCGATATGCATCCTTCATTTTTAACAACAAAATATGCAGAGGAAATTTCAGCGGAAAGAGAATTGCCTTTGTTTAGGGTTCAGCATCATCATGCACATATTGCGAAGGTAATGGCTGAGCATAATTTAAATGAATCAATAGGAATAGCAATAGATGGAATGGGATATGGAGAAGATGGAAATATATGGGGTGGAGAAATTTTATACTGCTCAATTGGTGAATATAAAAGATTGGGGCATCTGGAATACCATAAAATGCCTGGTGGCGATTTGGCAACAAAATATCCTCTTCGCATGCTTGCTGGAATTATGGGAGAAAACGTATATGATTTTTTAAGTGAAAGAAAAGAAGTTTTTCCTCATGGAGAAAAGGAGATAGAAATTGTTTTTAAGATGATAAAAAATCCTTCAATTAAGACAAGCAGTTGTGGTCGTTTGTTGGATGCCATATCTGCCTTGCTGGATATATGCCATTTCATGAATTATGAGGGAGAACCTGCACTAAAGCTGGAAAGTATTGCAAGAAAAGGAAGAAATATTCTTGAAATTGAACCTTTAATAAAAAATGGTGTAATATATACAAAGAATATGGTGGAGGAAATATTTGAAAATAGAAATGGAAAAAGGGAAAATCTCGCATATTCTGCAGAGGAATACATAGCAAAATCTCTTGCCCAAATGGCAATAGAGAAGGCGGAAGAGAAAGACATTGAAAATATAGTCATTGCTGGAGGATGTGCATACAATGAACACATAAATTTAAGAATAAGAGAAATGGTGGAAAATTCCGCCCTAAATTTTTTTGTAAATAGCAAGGTGCCATGTGGAGATGGAGGAATATCTTTTGGACAGGTTATGGTTGCAAATGAGAAAATGAAAAAATCATAAGCAAATCTTATATAATGCCCGATTTTTTCCATATGATGAATTTTGGAGAGATAGAACAGAAATGGCAGAAAAAATGGTTTGATAGCAGGATATATGAAGCAAAAAAGCAGAAGGGGAAGAAATTTTTCATTCATTTTGCATATCCAGGAATTTCTGGTTATTTGCATGTAGGTCATATGCGTGGATTTACATATGCTGATATAATTGCAAGATATAAGAGAATGCTCGGTTATGATGTAATTTTTCCTGCAGGTTTTCATGCAACTGGTTTACCAGCTGTCAGTTTGGCAAAAAAAGTTGCAAGAAAGGACAAGGAAATTCTGAAATATCTCCGTCAGAATAGCTGTCCAGAGGATGTTATAAAAAAGCTTGAAGACCCAATTGAAGTAGTCAAATATTTCAGCAGAATTTATGTTGAGGATTACTGGAAAAAGTTTGGTTTTCTGATAGATTATACACGCCTTATGGATACTGTATCAGATGGATACAAAAAGTTCATACAATGGCAATTCAGAAAATTGAATGAAAAGAAATTGCTAATTCAAAAACCTCATTTTGCTCCTTACTGTCCAAATTGCGGTCCAGTGGCTGTTGATAAATCAGAAACAGATGTTTCAGAAGGAGGAGACGCAGAAATTCTAGAATTTGTTGTTATAAAATTTAGATTCGAAGATAAAATTCTGCCAGCTGCCACCCTTCGCCCTGAAACAATTTTTGGAGTTACAAATATGTGGGTTAATGATGAAGAAGAATATATCATTGCAAAAATTGGGGATGAAAAATGGATTTTATCTGAAAAAGCGGTTTCAAAATTAAAATATCAGGTAGATGACATTGAAGTTGTTGGGAAAATTCATGGAAAGGAAATTGTTAGAAAAAAATGTTTTGCCCCCATAATAAATAAAAATGTGCCAATTTTTCCAGCTAAGTTTGCAAATCCTGATATTGCCACTGGAATTGTAATGAGCGTCCCAGCTCACGCTCCATATGACTATATTGCTTTAAGAGATATTGGAATGCCCGTGGAGCCAATTGTAATAATAAATGTTTCTGGATATGAAGTGCCTGCAAAGGAAATAGTTGAAAAAATGGGGATAAAAAGTCAGGAAGATTTTGAAAAACTTGAAGAAGCAACGCAAATAATTTATAAGGAAGAGTTTCACGCTGGGACAATGAATGAAGAATGCAATGATTTTAAAGGAATGAAAGTGAATGATGCAAAGGAGAAAATAAAAAATGAAATGTTGAAAAATAATATAGCAACGATTATGAGAGAATTTTCAAAGAGAGTTGTGTGCAGATGCGGAGAGGAAGTAATAATAAGAAAGATACCCAAGCAGTGGTTTATAAAATACAGCGATGAAATTTTGACGCATGAGAGCAAGGAATGGGCAAAAAAAATGAATATATATCCAAAGGAATATAAGGAAGAGTTGCCAAAAATTCTTGAATGGTATGGCGACAGAGCATGCATTAGACAAGGCAGTTGGCTCGGAACACCTTTTCCATTTGATGAAAAATGGGTTATAGAACCAATTTCAGATTCAACTCTCTATCCGACATATTACATAATCTCAAAATATGTAAATGAAGGAAAAATTAAAGCAGATGAGATGGATGATAAATTCTTTGATTATGTTTTTTTAGGAAATGGAAAAGCAAAAAATGGAATATGGAAAGAAATAAGAGAAGAGTTTGAATACTGGTATCCTGTTGACATAAATCTTGGAGGGAAAGAGCATAAAACAGTTCATTTTCCTGTTTTTATAATGAATCATGTTGCAATAATGCCTGAAAAATTTTTTCCAAAAGGCATATTTGTTAACTGGTGGATTACACAAAAGGAAGGAATGAAAATTTCGAAATCAAAGGGAGGAGCCGAACCGATACCAGATGCCTCAGAGAAATATGGAGTTGACGCACTCCGTCTATACTATGCACATGTTGGAAGTCCATTTGTTGATGTGGAATGGGATGGAGAAGTGGTTGAACAGTATAAGAAAAGAATTTTCAGAATATGGTCTCTCTTTGAAAACCTGCTTGAAATGGAAGGAGAGGAAAGTAAAATAGACGAGTGGGTTATTTCTTCTTTTAATGAAAAAATTAAGATTGCAAGAGAGGCAATGAAGGAGTATGAACTTAGGAAAGCATCAAATGCCATTTTCTTTGAGATTTATAACTTAATGAACTGGTATATAAAGAGGGGAGGAAAGAATAAAAGATTAATAAATGAACTCCTGAAGAAATGGGTGAGGGCAATGGCTCCCTTCACCCCTCATATTGCCGAGGAAATGTGGGAAAAACTGGGAGGAAAAAACTTTGTTTCTCTGGAAGAATTTCCAGAATATGGGGATATAAACCCATCAATTTTGAAGGCAGAAGAATTGCTTATAAAAACAATGGATGACATTGATGAAATAAAAAAGGTTGCAAAAATAGAACCAGAAAAAATCTACATTTATTTAGCCCCAAAATGGAAGTGGGATATTCTTGATATTGCAGTATCTCTTGAAAAAAATGGTGAGCTAACAATGAAAAACTTGATGAATGAAGTTAAGAAAATGAATGTAAATATGAAAGAAGCTTCCCAGTATGCAGGAAAAATCATTCAGGAAGTTAAAAAAGAGAAATTCATAAGAATTGATGAAAAAGAATATTTTGAAAATGCTCTTGATTTTCTGAAAAAAGAATTCAATGCTGAATTCAGAATTTATGGAGAGGAAGAATGCTATGATCCTGCAAATAAAAGAAAATTTGCAATGCCCTACAAGCCAGCAATATATATGGAATGATTTTAAAACTTTAAAGTTATTACATTCATGATTGACAGAAAAGAAATACAGGAGATACTGGAAAATTATGAGGAAAAAGAAATAAAAATATCTGCAATTGCCTCTCATTCTGCTCTGGACACATTTGATGGAGCAAAGGAAGAAGGGTTTGAAACAATAGCAATATGCCAGAGAGGAAGACATAAAACATATGAAAAGTATTTCAGAAAAAAGAATTTTGATGGCACATATATTGGATGCATAGATGATGTATGGATTTTTGATAAATTTAATGAGATTTTGCTGGAAAAAAATCAGAAAAAGTTGAGAGAAGAGAATGTAATTTTTATTCCAAATCGCTCATTCACTTCCTACTGTAATATAAATGAAATAGAAAATGAATTTTATGTCCCTCTTTTTGGCTCGAGAAATCTTTTAAGAATGGAAGAGAGAGGAGAAAAACATGATTATTACTGGCTTTTGGAGAAGGAAGGTTTACCGTTTCCAGAAAAAGTTGAGGATGTAGGAGAGATAAATGAATTGTGCATAGTTAAGCTTCATCATGCTGTAAAAAAACTTGAGAGAGGTTTTTTCACATGCTCCTCTTTCAAAGAATATAAAGAAAAATCACAGAAACTAATTGAACAGGGAGTTATAACTGAGGAAGATTTAAAAAAGGCGAGGGTTGAGAAATATATCATTGGCCCTGTTTTCAATTTAGATTTTTTCTACTCTCCTGTTTTAAAGCAAATAGAACTCTTAGGGATTGACTGGCGTTTTGAAACAAGCTTAGATGGGCATGTGCGTCTGCCTGCTGACCAGCAATTGAGCTTGGGAGAAAAGCAGAGATTGCCAGAATATACTGTTTGCGGACACAACATGGCAACATTAAGGGAATCTCTTCTTGAAAAAGCTTTTGAACTAGCAGAAAAATTTGTTGATGCTTGCAGAAAAAACTATGAATATGGCATAATTGGTCCATTCTGCCTGCAAACCTGCGTCGATAAAGATTTAAACTTTTACATATATGATGTTGCCCCTCGCATAGGAGGAGGAACAAATGTTCATATGTCAATTGGGCACCCATATGGAAATACTTTATGGAGAAAAAATATGTCAACAGGCAGGAGAATTGCCCTTGAAATAAAAATGGCTGTTGAAAAAGGAATGCTGAAGGAAGTTGTGAGTTAGAGATTTATTATCTGAACATCTTCAATTGATATTTCATTGTAGTTACCTGCGAAATCATATGCAACAGATGTTATATTATAAACTCCAATTCCACTCTCTATTTTCCATTCATATGGTTTTTCTGTATCCTCATATACTTTTGTATTTCCCATATAAAATTCAACCCTTTTTAATCCTGAGAGAGCATCATCTGCATTAACATTTATTACAAAATCACCTATTATCATTGTATCTCGTGGAATGCGTGGAGTTATCAACTTCTTACCCCTGAAATAAACATAACCTTCTTCAAAATTTGAGAAATTTATAAATGGTTTTGTTGCATCAATTTTTACTGTAATATTTTTATAATTTTCATTTCCATTTTCATCCTTCGCATAATACTCTATAAAATAAAATCCATCTTTTTCCAGTCTGAAAGGCATATTTATGTAATCTTTCCATACATCTCCATTTATTCTGTATTTAAGTTCCTTTATTTTGCTTTCATTATCATAAGCATTTATTGTGATGCTCACATCGCTTACATACCAGCCATCGTCTCCCATTTCCCCATCTATAATAAGTTCAACATATGGAATATTTTTATCCTTCTTTTCAAGACATCCTGCTGTTAACAGAATTAGAAAAACCACCATTATATACATCAATTTCTTCATCTCCACCATCCCTCATCAAATCTTCTTAAATTTATAACAGCCCAATCATTTTGGTCATATTCTTCATCATCTCCATTTGAATAATCAACAAGTTTGTAGACGTATCTATAATTCATACAGCTTTTATAAGCACCATACAACCAGTATTCCTTATTCCATGGAAATCTTGTTTTTTCATTGTCAATGCCATCAAAAGCAAATAAACCGAGAGTATGTCCGAGTTCATGCATAAATACACTTGCCATTGCAGTAATATAATCGCTTCCCTGCAGATAAAATGACCATACCCAATTTCTCACATACTGCACTCCAATGCAATGGCTGTCAACATAAAACATCCTTCCTCCAGCTGGTCTTCCATACCATGCCATCTGGGCACACATAATTGCATAATGGAAAACTCCCTCTCTCCAGTTGTTCAGCTCTCCATTTAAAAAATATTTCTCTCTCATTGCAATCAATTCATCTCCATATGTTTTGCTATCATATGGTATTAAATCCCCGCCTCCGCCCATTGAGCCATCATCAAAATGGATTGTAATGTTGTGCTTTGCAAATGCGTTGCATATCATTTCCTGGCTTTCTTTTGGAAAAGTGTAATCTTTCTGCCACGGATATTTTGCCTTCATAAAATCAACTTCAATGAAAATATCCTTAGCAAAAGGATCAGATAGCCAAGAACTTGTTTCCCATTCTTCCACATTGTCAAGACCATCTTCGTCTAAGTCAATATGTTTGTGGTCTTCTGCCATTAGAGGATTGTATCCATATTTGTCCTCCCAGTCGCATGGTATTCCATCTCCATCTAAATCTATTTTGCTGTAATCAATACTCATATTCAATCCATATTCAATCTTTTCCCAGTAGGTAAGGCGGTCTCCATCGCCCCATTCATACACATCAAACCATATTTCATAATCATCTTCTCCATATTTGCCATCTTCATAACCGCTACAATGCCCATAACCATTTGAATCTTTGAGATAATCGTCTCCATACCATTCTCCAATTGTCAGATTGTAAAATATTGTAATTGATTTTCCATAAATATAATTGCCTTTCTTGCCAGAAATATCACATGGCTTATTTATTACACCCTTCTTCCACAATTCTATTTGAATTGGAATTTCTTTTTTGCTTTCATAGTTCACAACTCTGTAAGCCATCGGCCATTCAAAATACAAATCCATCCCGTCAAAAGTTTGATTCCACCACATGCTATTCTTTCCATCTATAAATATTTTGAAGAAGAAAGTTTGATTTTTCATTTCCAAACTTCTTACTCTGAAAATATCAACAACAACTGTAACCTCATCTGGTTCATCAACAGTAATGAACTGTAATTTTTCTCTTTCCTCAAATCCAGTATTCTCTTTTTTAAAATCAAATACCATTGAAGGAATTATAAGAGTTGTAATAATCAGTGCAACAACTACCTTTTTTTTCATGTTAAATGCATTGCTTAACCATATAAGAATTTAACTCTCACTCGCTTACATCAAATACTTCAAACCATATTTCTCCATCAACTCCAAACCCATGATATGGATGACAATCAGTGAATATATTAAAATTCGCTGAATAAACCCATTCATTTCCTTCAAAAACTTTAATAAAATCATACTGTGGAAAACCATCTACAGGGTCAATTAATTTCTTTTCAGCTCCCTCATCCAAATCCTTTGCAACTATTATTAAAGGATGGGATGCATTTCCTGGTTCTCCTGTATCATCCAAATCAAGAATGCATGTGAAATTTAAAGTTTCATTTAAATATGGAATGACAGGCATGTAAAACTTCTTCCATTCCTTACCAGCTGATACATTTATTTCAACTTCTATCATATCGTCCTTATCTCCCATGTCAGATTGTATTATTATATTTTTTATCCATACTTTTATCTTCAAATCTCTCAGAGGATCAAAATCCATTCCATCTATTGCTCCATCATTGTCAACATCTCTATCCTGAATGTATTCCATTATTTTCTCATGTGTTATATTTCGTTCCTCATAAAATAATATTTCATAATAGTCAATAAAACCGTCTCCATCAATATCATGCCTCCAGTTTGTTGGATCTGTTCCCAAATTTTTTTCTTCAAAATCTGTCAGTCCATCTTCATCTGTATCCTTCTTGTTTGGGTCTGTTGCTCTTCCTCCTGGATATAAAAATTCTTCCGAATCTGTTAAATTATCCCCATCGCTATCTTTTTTATCTGGATTTGAGGTAACGTGATAAGTTGTAACATTTTTTTCTCCAGGATAAACAACTCTTATATCCCAACCATTCTTTTCCTTTTCATCTTTCAAGCCATCTCCATCCTTATCTTCTTCTGTGCGTAAACATCCGTATAAAAAGAAGTTAAGAATTAGAAGAATTGTTAAAAAAATTGCAATCCTTTTCATTTTTTAAATTTCCTCTTGATTTTTTCCAGCTCTTCTTTACTTTTAACAGATTTCTTACTAAGTTTTGCCATCTCAGCATCTATTTTTTTCTCAATAACGTCAAAAGACTGCTTAATTCTCTCCAAAATTTCTTTACTTGCTTCTCTTATTTTGATTATTTCTCTTTTCTCCAAAGCTTTTTTCCTCCTTACAGGCATCATAATTCTTTCAATTTCAATCTCATCAGGTTCGATTAAAATCCTTCTCCTTTCATCTATCCTGTATTCAGGAATTTTTGGCATTGCAAGTTTTTCTGGCTTTGGAGGATAAATCAATGATGGCATATCAATTTCAACTTTTATTCCCATTCTATTTGCCTTTTTAATTTTTTCATTCACTCTATCCTTCAACTTTTCATATTCCCTTTTAATTTTTTCACATTCATTTTTCCATTCTTCATGAGTGGGATGCCACGATTCAATCCATTCTTTCTTTATTTTTCCCTCCAGATTTTTCTGCTTCCTTATCCTTGCTTTTTTGAGTTTTTCCATTATTTTGTCATCTCTTATTTTCTCCTTTAAGAAATATTTTGATGATTTCCATTCTTCTTTCATTTCTTTAATTATTTTTCTTCTCTCATTTTTACTAATCTTCGAAAGTTCTTCTTTTTCCTCTCTCCATGGCTTTGGTATGTATGTTATTGGATTGCTCTGTCTATACATAACTGAGCCAACAAAGGCAAGAAGTAATAAAGAGGGTAAAGAGCTTAAAAGAGCAACTATATGGGCAAGTGTTAAATGAAATCCTTCAACTGTAACAATAATAGCAACCGCCTTAGACGTTAAAACATTTTCAGCCTGAACATTCACCATTATAAAATGGGTTCTCTGTTGAATATATATTTTTTCAGGAGGAATCGCAAAGTGGAGATAAACTATTGCTTCCCCGCCAGGCGGAATTATTATTGGAGATTGAGAAACACCCAATTTCCATCTCGCAGGAGCATAAACTGGATTTATGTAAAATCTATCCTCATAATTTCCACAGTTTATTATTTTAATTGGCACAGAATATATTTCTTCCTGTCTTCCCCTAATGAAGGTTTGATTTGTTATTACATCAAAGAAATGATACTGACTACATTTAACCTGAAATGTGAAATTTGCAGGATGCCTCCCCCCGTATAAATCTTTCAAAACACCGTGCAGGTGAATTGTTGCATAATTTGATGGACGCGAAGAAGCTGTAACTTGAACTCTTCCTATTCCTATTTCATTAGGGTAAAAATAGTCCCATGTAGGAGAAACATATGCATTCCATCCTTCTCCTTCCACCTCAATACTGAATTCAACATAAAAAAGGTAAAGATTCGTTTGAAATGCTCCTCCATTATAAAATTTGAATTGAAATACATGCTTTTCATTTGGCTCCACTTCTGCCACAGCATCTCCAATTGCGTCAATTTGGAGGTTTATTAAATGAGGAAAAGGCTCATTTGCAGATGAATTAATTGAAAAACTGACAGGAATAAGAAAAAATAGTAGAAGAAAGAGAAATGCTATTCGCATTTTATTTCTTCTTTTTCTTGGTGAAAATCAAGCCCGCTAATGAAATTCCTGCTATCAAAATAATTGCATCAAAGCCTGGTACATAAAATCCTTTATTTTTTGCCAGAAAGTATGCTGTTGATTCATAAGTGGTAATTAAATCTATTTCATCTGTTCTCCTTACCCATCTCCCTCCCTGATATTCATAATAAGGAGCTTCAGAACGTGCTTTTGCTTTTATTGCAAAATCTTCCCAATCGTTATGATATGATATTGCTGTTCCATGAGGAGATGTTAGAGTTACTGTAATGGTTGCATATGGAAAAGTTTCATCTCCTGATTGTTTTGGTTCAATTACAACTGTTGAAGGACTTATTACATATCTCCAATCTCCAGGTTCCTTTTCTGCAGTTAGGTCAACTATAACTCTGGAATTTCCATAGTTATATACCTGAATCACAAAAGGAAGTTCTCTATCTGGTGCTGTTCTTTCTATTGGCTGTGGAGAACTTATTGCAATCTCTGTATATGGATTATATCCAACTATAAGTGATAATGTCGCCTCATCTATCTGCCTCAAAAGACCCCCTGTAACAAGATGCCCTCTTACAGCAATATCAACTCTGTCTGATTGTCCTGCCTGAATGTCGTGCGTTTTCACCTGCATCATTATTGTGACATCCTTCTGAGTATTAGGTCTCAAAACAAAGGTTTTTGGAGAAGGTGCGACAGTGAGCCAACTGGGACTTCCTTCTATGGAAACTTCAACATAAGCGGGAAGATATCCAAAATAGTATGGTTGATACTCTACAGTTAATCTCACCTGCTGTAAACCATATCTCTCAACATACGCTATTGAAGAATCTGGGGTTGCATCAATTTTCCCCCACGGCACTGCACTACTGGTTTGAGACAGAAGAAGCACAACCCCTACCAAAGCCAGTATAACAATCTTTTTAAACATTTTAATCCTCCGGATAATCTGATATTATGAAATGTATATTTATGTTTTTCCTCCTTCCTCTTCCTCTTCTGTTTCTGAAGGCATTGTTACCTTTTCTGGGAAATAATTCAATATTATTATGTCTCCAACTGCCGAAACCCATCTGTATGGCACTGCAACATTTGCGCCATTTTCCACTATCTCTTTATTGGTTTCTCCTATTATTAACTTTGCAACACACTTCTCCTCAATATCAATCAGAACATTTCTTGTTTCTCCAACATATATCCCTCTATTTGTATAAACCGGCAAATTTATGAAATCTGTTACTTCCATTTTCTCACAAAGTTAATATAAATTTATTTTAAATAATTATGGTTTTTTCTGGAAAAAGGAAAAATAAAAGGATGGTATTTTTATCCTTCTCCATGCCATATTGATTGCTCACCAACTGCAACCAGAAATCCGTCTCCTTGCTTAATAACAAAATCAGGTGTTCCTGGCACATATAATTCAAAGTTTTGCAAACTTGCATTCCATGATAAAATGATGCTACAATTTTCTATTGCATTGTATAGCGAAGAGGCGGTTGTTTCATTTTCTTTAAACCATCCAAGCATGTTCCATCCAATGTATAATGTAACGTTAACACTTTGTATTGGTGAATCAACCAAAGAAAATATTGAATCATGATTCATTCCCACAAAATATCCATGTCCATCTTCTATGGCAAAATCATATGGAGAGCCGGGAGCGTATAACATAAAATCCTGCAAACTTGCATTCCATGATAAAATGATGCTACATCCTTCTATATCATTAAACAATGATGAAGCATTGTATGAATTTTTGCAAGGCAGTGTAATTAAATTCCATCCTTTGTAAAGAATGAATGAAAATAATGATAAATTTATTGTGAAAACAACTGTATCATTGAATTCATTATATTCTGCATATAATATTGCTGTTCTATCATTCCATCCAGAATTAAACAAAATGCTTTTTCCTTGAGTTGCATTAATTGTTGCATTTGTTCCATAATTCAAAATGCTCCAGTTTGCATTTATGAAACCAATGAAACCATATGTGGAATTAAAGGCAGAAGCATATGCTTTGAAAGAAAAGTTTGTTGAAATGTTGCAATCTTTCAGTTCATTTCTATTTTTGTATGTAATTAGTATATAATCAATGGATACAACAATAATTTGTTTTATTATATTTCCAGTAGCACCGTCATTATCTCTCACTGTTAGGCTTACATTATATCTACCAACATTAGCATATTGATGAGATGGATTTTGTTGATAGCTTATATTTCCGTCTCCAAAATTCCATGTCCAGTTAACTATGTAGCCATCTATATCTATAGACAAATCAATAAATGTAACTATATCTATAGTTGTTGGGTAAGTAGGCATAAAAGCAAAGTTTGCAAATGGAGGAATATTGAAACTAATGTTCATCTCTACCATATTATCATCTTCGTTTCCATAGGCATCTATGGCATGCACAACAAAATAATATGTTGATTCATTTAGCCCATCAACAATATACCAAGTCAAATTGGTAGAGCCAATAGGATTGCTGAAATTATATATGCCGGAAACGGTGGAT
>DRIF01000010.1 GCA_011052825.1 Thermoplasmatales archaeon | reverse complement strand
TGCTGTTGAACAATATATCACTCCATTTTTATCTACGCTTGGATTGCACAAACTTTTATATTTCAAATCAAAAATCCATTTCAAATTTCCATCAAAATCCAAAGCATATAAATAACCATACATATCTGTAAAATATATTGTATTGTTATATATTGCAGGAGTTGAGGAAACATATCCTTCAGTTTCAAATTTCCATTTTAAAGTTCCGTTGGGCAGAATTGCATAAAGATAGGATGTTTTACCATGTGTTTCAAAATAAACTGTTCCATCCGGACCAATGCATGGAGAATTATAAGAAGATAAACCAGTATCATATCTCCATTTTAATTTTCCTTCTGAATTTAAAGCATATAATTTTCCATCAGATGTTGTAAAATATATGGTTCCATCTTCTGCTATTGCAGGAGATTCCCATATACCGCTGTCATTATAGATATCATATGGAACGGTATATTTCCATTTTATTGTTCCATTAGGATAAACAGCATACAATATTCCATAGAGAGGACTCCATGTTCCTATGTAAATTATTCCATTTTTATCTATAACAGGAGTTGTTGTAGGATCACCTGTCCCTCCTTCTAAAAACAATTTCCATTTTATTCTTCCTGCAGTGAGCAGTGTTTCATACTGGCTTATTCCTGAATGCCTTAAATCATGACTTACCACTGGCCATGGAGAATTTTGAGGTTGTTTAAATGGAAATGAAACAGGCATGATAAAAAGGAGAATAATAAACAAAGAAATTATGCTTTTCTTCATGAAAATATAATGAAATGAGTTATATAAAATTAAAGACATGAATTATTGCTTTGCAATATAATTTTAATTTGTTATGGAGATAGTGGAGGAAGTAATTCGTAAAAGGTATCTAATAATTGATTATACAATTAAATCTTTTGTCTGCTTCTTTAGCCCTGCAACATCTTTTCCATTATAGAAAATGGAAAAAGAGGTTACTTCATTTTTTGGACAACGTTATAATACGAAATAAATTTTAATTCAATGTTATTTACAATCATGGAAGTTTCATTTCCTTATGGTAAAAAATTCATAAAGTTGGATATACCAGAAAAAAATTTATTAAAGTTTGTAAAGGTAAAGGAGAAAAAAGCGGAAAATGAAAAAGAAATTATAGAAAAAGCGTTGGATAATCCAATAGAATGCAAAAAAATTGAAAAATTTGAGGGGAATGGAATTATAGTTATAGATGATAAAACGAGACCTCTTCCATCCAAAAAAATTCTCCCTTTTGTTCTTGAAAGGTTGAGAGGAAATATAAAAATAATTTTTGCAACTGGAACTCACACTCCAGTTAATGATAAAGATGCAGAAGAATTGCTTGGAAAAGAAATAGCGGAAGAATATGAATGGATAAGTCACAGCCAGAAAAGTAGGTTTGTCGACTATGGCGTGAGTAGTTTTGGCACTCCATTATTTTTCAATGTTGAATATGCAAAAGCAGATTTTAAAATTTTAATAGGAGACATTGAATACCACTATTTTGCAGGTTATGGAGGAGGGCGAAAAAGCGTTCTGCCTGGCGTCGCCTCAGAAATAACTGTGGAGACAAATCATAAAAGAATGTTTCATAAAAGAGCTGATTTTGGCATATTGAGTGGAAACCCAGTTCATGAGGATATGGAAGAATCTGCAGATATTGTGGGAGTTGATTTTTGTCTTAATGTTGTAATGAACAGCAGGCATGAAATAGTTGATGCATTTGCTGGAAACCACAAAAAAGTTTTGAGGAAGGGAGCAAAAATAGTTGATGAGATGTATAGCGTTGATATAAATGAGAGAGCAGATGTTGCCATAATTTCAGCTGATGGATACCCTCATGACATAAACCTTTATCAAGGGATGAAGGCAATACAAACTGTAATAAATTGTGTGAAAGAAAATGGAACAATAATTTTGTTGTGCGAATGTAGAGAAGGACATGGAAGCGAAAAATTCTATCAGGAAATGGAAAGATATGAAAGCAGTGAAGAAATAAAAAAGGATTTGCTTAAGAAATTTGTTATGGGAAAACATAAGGTATACTACATGCTTAAAGCGTCTGAAAAGGTTAAGTTGTATATTGTAACTGATATGGATGAAGAGATGAGTGAGCATTTTAGAATGGAAAAAATAGATGAAGATGAAATTATGGATGTTGTATACAGAAGGCATGGAGAAAATGCAAAAATAATTGCTTCTCCAAATGCAACAACAACTCTTGTGAGAATGAAAGATTTTTAATACTCTCTGCTTTCCTTATTATGCTCTCACTCCTTTCACTTTCGGAATCAAAAAAAGCAAGGATAGTTAAAATTGAAGGAGGTATTGGCTTTCAGAGAAATTTGAGAAGCAGAGGGATAAGGGAGGGAAAAATAATTGAGGTTGTCACAAAACATCCTTTCAGAGGACCAATTGTAATATCGATTGATGGAAGGGAAACAACAATAGGAAGGGGAATGGCTCAAAAAATATTTGTTGAAGAAGCTGAATGATTTAATTGTAAATCTTCTTGATATAATAAAGATATCCTGTGAAAATTGCACTTATTATGCATGAAAACATTAGAGCTAACCTGGAAAAAAGTTTCATTCCTTCTAGAATACCAGATGATGACCATGTTAAATAATAACTTGCAAAGAAGAGGAACAGGAAAAACAAATATTCAAATAATCTCCCAGGAATTTTCCTTCTGTTATGCATAGACCATCTCCCGACAAATATCCAGAAGAGGAATGTTACTGCATTTATTAAAAAAAACCATATTACAGAAATTTTAATTTCATTCATTAAAGCATATCTTAAATCTCCTAAAAAATTTTGTGATTTATTCTGCTATTTTTCCATTTATCACTATATTTTTTACAACTGCTTCTATTCTTTCTATTGCTGTTCTTATTTTTTCTATTTTATCTCTATCTTCAACATTCTTCTCTGATAATAGATCTAGATAACCTTTTGCTATCACTATTGGATTGAAGAAATAATGGGCTATATTTTCCCTGAAATTTTTCACATGCTGATGAGCCATATTCACATAATTCTGCATTTTTATTATCTCTTCTAAATCCCTTATAATTCCAAAGAAAAATTTAATTTCTTTTTCTTCAAAAACAGGGTATATTGTAATTTCCTTATTATCCTTTCTAAAATTTATTCTCTCCTTCATCAGTAATTTCTTTACTTCGTTTTTAATTTTGTATATTTTTTTTGCCCTTTTATTTGCAAAAACAATATTCCCCTTGCAGTCCAAAATGAATATGCCTTCTCCACCCTCAACTGATGAAAGGTGTTGTTGCACTAAATCTATTTTATCAAACATGAGCATGCTTTTCATTGCTATACAATATATGCTCATGCAATATATATTGCTAATTTCGAACAAAATTGTTCTGATTAAACAAAATTTATATGCTCTGATTTTTTATATAAATTAGTGGTAAACCATTTATGGACTAACCTAAATTTGTCGCTGAACCAGTGCCTTTTCCCTAAATTTTTTAATTTCCTCTAAACTCGGCATATCTATTTTAAATTGCTTTTTAGTTTTATTATATTCTTCCTTTCCAACTTCTTCAAGAATTCTCCTTCCCTTTACTCTCAAATCATCCAGCTTTTTATTAACCATATCAACAGTATTTCTCAATATAAGTGCAGTGAGAATGAGCATATTCTGGAATAATACTGGAAATCCTTCAAAGACAATGTCTCTCTCAGGAACTCTCACACGCCATGCTGGCTCCTCACCAAACTCTGCAATTGGCAAACCCATTCCAGCTTCAAGTTCATCTGATAAAGTTGGATCAAGCTGTAGCCATTCTCCATCAACATAAATTTCAGCACAACCATGCAGAGAATCGAGAAATCCAAGTATTTCATATGTTTCTCTCAGTATTGGGTCATCTTTAACCATAACATCATACATCTCCTGTGAAGGGGAGAGAGCATATAATCTATATCTCGCTTTTATTCCTCCAGCTCTTGCAAGTGCTATGAGCAAATTCATTTGATCAAGACATACACCTCCCTTACTTTTTAAAACTCCCAAAGCACCTACCATTGGTTTAAAAACCAGATATTTCTGATTTTTTACAAAATAAAATATTGACTTAACATATTCTATTGGCTCTTTTTCATATGCTCCAAGTTTTTTAGCCATAGCTCTTATCTCAACAGAATCGCATTCACACATTCTTGTTGGACGAAGATATTTTTCATCACTAACAACAGGCAAATCTCCGTTTTCTTCTAGATTGAACAACTTTACGCTGTCATATTCACTTTCATCATCAATATGAGCCCATGGTGCTCTAGAAATTTTCAATCTTTTTTTCCATGCATCCATGTTTTTTATAATCGCCTTTGGATTTCTTGCTATAACATAGGATAGAGGTGCGAGTGTTTTCAAAAAATTTTTTATCAGGGCTGGAGGAATTATATCTCCTTTATCAGCCATTTCTCTCAGCCATTTCATCTTTTCACCTCATTTCTTCAACCATCAACTCACGCATCAGGTTTCCACATCCCTTCGCCTCAGCCCCAGCCATGCGGGATATTTCTCCTTCAATAACAATTCCCTCTCTTCCGCACTCTGGACAGGATTCAAGAATTCTCACTTTATCTCCTGTTATTATGAAGCCTGGATAGCTGTAGGAAGCTGAATCGAGGAATGCAAACCTTCCTTCCTCGCCATATCCAACTGGTTCATTATTTTCATCTAAAACTATTGGATAAATCCATGGAACAAGATGTTTATATCTGCTCTCACAATCCAGAGCAAGACCATTCATTTCTGACATTCCATATACATCTCTATAGTTATTTCTTTCTATTCCAAAAAATTCTTCCACCATTTTTGAAAATTCTTCAGAAGAAACTTTTCTGTTTTCATGTATTTTCCATCCCCCTCCAGTTATTATAACAGAATTACTCTCACCCATGTCAAGATAAACCCCTTCTTTCTCCATAATTTTCATCAGGTCATAAAGCTGGAAAGGAAATGTAATCAGATAAATCTGCTTTTTTTGCTTTTCCATCAATTGCAAAAGCTTTATTAATTTCTGCTGTCCTTTCTCCATTGCTTTTTTTATAACCATGAGCTTTAATTTATCCCCCATTCCTCTAATCTGACCTGACATTATTCTTATTATATCCAACGAAAGAGGTCTATCAGTCAAAAAATGTCTGTGGTCTTCATCAAATATTTTTGTTCCCTCTGCAATCCATCTTCCCATTGTGAGATGAGTTTTTACTGGACCAGGGTATATAACATGGGCATCATCATTTGGTGGGTATATTGAAAAAACAAGTGTTTTATCTGCAGAATAAAACATTCTTTTCCTTGTTATCTCGTCTCTGAACATAAAACTGAATTTTCCTGTTGTTCCAGAAGAATGTGTAACAACACCATCCAATTTTTTTTCTGCCCATTCCAAAAAATCCTGCAAATTTTTCCCATTAAAATCAAAATTTCCTATGTCAATTGACGATACCCTATAGAGCCATTCATACAATTTCTTTGGTTCTTCAGAAGGATAATCCTTAAAAATTTTGTCAGGTATCATTGGTATTTTTGCCAAATCTTCTGTGCTTTTTATTTCATCTGGTGAAATATTATTTTCTTTGCAATATTTATGGTAGAAAAGGTTGTTATTATAGTGATGAATAAAAGCTTCTTTTATTGCTTTAAATCTTCTTTCCTCAATCTCTTTTTTATTGTATAAAAAGTAATCATCGAGTCCATAAATAAGTTTGTCAACTTCTTTCCACTGATTTTTAGGCAAATAAAAAATTTCCTCCAATTTTTTCTTGAGGTAGTTCATAATGCTCATATATCTTCTGAAATATAATATCTTCTTAAAGAAAATTTAATATCAATTAAAAATTTGTTTAATGATTCATTAACTTTTTGGGAAACATTTTCAAAAGCAATATAAGTTACGGAATATTTCACTATCATGAAATATAAAAATTTCAGGACAAAGGGAAGTGCAATGTTTTTAGTTTTAATTCTGGCAGGAATAATTCCTTTTTTCATCTCCTCACAGATTGGAGAAGCAGAGTATACATATGAATTAAAAAATTTCTCTTCATATGACGAATTATTTAATTTTATAAAGAAAAAATATGAAGGAGAGGTTATAAGATATTATGAGAATGAAGCATATATAACTGCCAATGGAGCAAATGTCAAGGATACAGCTGTCTTGTATGGCTCTACAGGTGATGAATATTCCTTAGATTATTCAAAAACGAATATTCAGGTTGAAGGAGTTGATGAAGCAGATGTTGTAAAAACAGACGGAAAGTATATATATCTAATATCAGAGAATAAAGTTTTCATAATAGAAGCGTATCCTCCAGAAAATGCTACAGTTTTGTCAAAAATAGTTTTTAACGAGAGCAACCCAAACAACATTTTTGTTAACGGAAATAATTTATTGATTTTTTCAAGCTCCTTTGCATATTTATATGCAGAGGAAAAAGCAGTTGGATATGGAACTCTATCCTGTGAAATAAAAATTTACAATATAACTGACAGAAAAAATCCTCAGTTGATAAGCGAGATAAAATTAAATGGAAATTATTTTGATTCAAGAATGATAGGAAACTATGTTTATGTGATAACAACAGAATATCCATATACCATTTACAGAACTTTTGATGAAAACGAAACAATGAATATTCCAGTAGCAATAGAAAATAATTTTTCAATAGAAGTTCCTCCATCAAGCATATATTATATTGACATGCCAGAGAGAATTGAAGTTATAGCACACATAGTTGCCATTGACATAAAAAAGGGTGAGATTGAGAACCAAAAAATGTTTCTTCTGGGCGGGGCAGGCGAGATATATGTTTCAAAAAATAATATTTATATTGCCTACATAAAATATGAATATGGAAGTGAAGAAGTTTTTTATGGGGGTGGATATGAAAAAACAATCATATATAAAATTTCCATTGATGAAAAAAATATATCTTATTCAGCCCAAGGAGAAGTTCCGGGAAGAATTTTGAATCAGTTCTCAATGGATGAATACAATAAATTTTTCAGAATTGCAACAACTTCTGGAAGTGTATGGAAAGGAGATTCAACAAACAGCATATATATCCTCAATGAAAATTTATCCCTGGTTTCTTCTATTCAAAATATTGCTGTAGGAGAGAGGATATATTCAGCAAGATTTGTTGGAGAAAAGGCATATTTAGTAACATTTAAGAAAGTAGACCCGTTCTTCACAATTGACTTATCTGACCCATACAATCCAAAAATACTTGGAAAACTTAAAATTCCAGGATATTCAAATTATTTGCATCCATATGATGAAAATCATGTAATTGGCATAGGAAAAGAAACTGTTGAGGCGAGTATTGAAGAAAAACAGTCAAGAAACATTGACTTTGCATGGTATCAGGGATTAAAGATTTCCCTATTCGATATAACAGATTTTGAAAATCCAAAAGAAATTTCAAAAGTTATTATAGGTGATAGAGGGACAGACAGCCCAGTTTTATATGACCACAAAGCCCTTCTTTTTGACAGGGAAAAGGGAATTTTTGTTATTCCTGTGAGGGTTTGTGAGATAAGTGATGAAATAAAAGAAAAGTATAATTATACAGGGAATATATATGGAGAATTCACTTTTCAGGGAGCTTATGTATACAATATAAGCATAGAAAGAGGATTTGAATTTAAGGGCAGAATAACTCATATGAATTCAACTGACGAATACTGGAATTCCTATTATTACATAAAACGTTCTTTATACATTGAAAATTCTTTATACACATTTTCAGATAAAATGGTAAAAATAAACAACCTCAACACTCTGGAAGAAATAAAAGGCATATATCTCTGATGCAACCATACAAAATCTTAATATTTAAATAATACACATCATTATTAAGTTGTCATGAAATTAATGCTCATAATTGATGATTTAAATTACAAAAGTTTGGCTATAAGATATTTAAAGGAGAAATTTCCTTATGCTGAAATTATTGAAATCAGAAATCAAAAACAGTTTTATTCTGCTTTTGATGATGTTGATGCCATAATAACTGATTATGAAATTGAATGGACAAATGGGATAAAAATATTGATTGAGGCAAAAAAAAGAAACCCATTTATGCCAGTAATAATGATAACGGAGGCAGGAATAGAAGAGGTTGTTATTGAAGCAATTGAACATGGCTTAGATGATTACATTCTTAAAACAAAGGAATATTTTGCAAAGTTACCTGCAAAAGTAAAAAAATCTATAGAAAATGAAAGGGCAAGAAAAAGAGAAAAAATGCTTTCTTCAATTGTTGAAGGTGCTAAAGAGGCGGTTGTTAGTGTTGATGCCAAGGGAAAAATTATATATGCAAATAAAGCAGTTGAAGAAATTTTTGGATGGAGGATTGAAGAATTAGTAGGGAAACACATGAGCATTATGGCTATAGATGCTAAAGAACAGAAAAAACAGTTTGAGAAGGTATTGCAGGAAGGATGGACGAGATTTGAAACATTTCGAAGGGATAAGAAAGGAAACGCAATTCCAGTTTCAATGACTGTTATCCCTTTTAAGGATGATAAGGGCAATCTCCTCTTTAGCTCAGCCATAATGATTGATATGAGGGAACAGAAAAAATACGAAGAGAAAATAAAACATCTAAATGAAATTTTGCTTGCAATAAGGAAAATAAACCAGTTCATAACCAAAGAAAAAGACGAAGAAAAGCTCTTACAAAAAATATGTGAGATTTTATATAAAGTTAAAGGCCATAAAGGGGTATGTATTCTGTATGATAGAGAAATATATGGGGCGGGAAATAAGCGAGAATGCGAAAAAATGATGAATTTTATTGAGGAGGAAGGTAAAAAAAAGAGGAAAATTACAATTCATTCTTTCAATGAGTCATATATATTGGAATGCCCAATAACAAAAAATGGTATAAACGCATTTCTTTATGTATTTCATTCAGAAGAATTCAATGATGAAGAACTGAAATTACTTGAAGAAGTTAGTGGAGATATTGCATTTGCTTTATACTCCCTAAAAATAGAAAAAACATTGAAAAAAGAAGAAGAATTAAGGAAAGCTGTTCTGAGTGCATCACCTGTTGGAATAGGATTTACAATAAATAGAATTTTGGGATGGGCAAACGAAACAATGTATCGCATGATTGGATATACACCAGAAGAAACTCTTGGGAAAAGCTCAAGAATTTTGTATGAAAGTGATGAGGAATATGAGAGAGTTGGAAAGGAAATAGAGAAAGCATTTAAAGAGAAAAGAACCGCCGAAATAGAAACAAAATGGAGACGCAAAGATGGCAGTACATTTGATTGTCTGCTAAATGTGCATCCAATAAATCCAGAAAAGCCAGAAGAGGGAGCAGTTGCTGTTGTTATAGATGTAACAGAAAGGAAAAACCTTATAAAAAAATTAGAAGAAAGCGAGGAGAAATATCGTACCTTAGCAGAGAAAAGTATGGATGGAATATTTCTTGCTAAGGGATATAAATTAATTTATGCAAATCCAGCTCTGCTGAAAATATTGGGAGTGAAATCATTCGATGAAATTAAGGATATTAACATGTTAAACTTACTACAGAAAAAAGATGCAGAAAGAATAGAGAAGGATGTTGAAAAAGCTTTAAAGGGGGAGATAGAGGCGAGAAGATATGAAGTGAAGGCAAAGAGATTGGATAGCAGAGAAATTTTTATTGAATTGGCTATGGCTAGGGTTATGTATGAAGGGAAACCACATGCAATTGGCATTGTAAGGGACATAACAGAAAAAAAGAAAATGGAATCTGCATTAAGGGAGAGTGAGAAAAGATTTCGTAATTTGGTAGAGAATGCTCATGACGCTATTTACATTATAACTTCCGAAGGATTTGAATATGTAAATCCTGCTTTTGAAAAACTAACTGGATACAAATCAGACGAAATTCTCGGTGCAAAATTTAATTTCAAAAAATTAATTCATCCAGATGACATAAAACTGATTGAGCAAAGAGAAAAAGCAAGGAGAGAAGGTAAAAAAATTCCGGAAAGATATGAATTCAGAATAATAAGAAAAGACGGAAAAATAAGAACAGTTGAGGCATCAACTGTTGGTATTGGGAGAGAAGGAGTAAAAGTCATTGGGATGCTAAGAGATGTAACAGAAAGAATAAAAGCAGAGGAAAAAATAAAGAAATTATCTGACTTGCATTATTTCACTGGAAAAAGCATAAACAGGAGTAAAACAGTAAAAGAATTGTGTAGAAATTTGCTTAAAAGCATAAAAGAAATAATTGAAGTAGATTATGCAAATATTTTCATATATGATGAAAATAAAAATATTCTTAAACCAGTAGTTTTTTATGGTTATCCCGAAGATTTCATGAAAAAAGTTATGATTGATTATGAAGTTGATGAAAATCAGCCATGGGAGGCTGTTAAATCATTTCTGGAAAAGAAAGATAGATATGTTAAAGATTTGAGAAAACACAAACCTCTCTCATTTAACTGGGATATATATGAAAAATATGATGTAAAAGAACTTTATACTCTTCCTCTGACAACAAAGAAAAAGGTTTATGGTGTTTTACAGGTGATAAACGATTCAAGAAATCTTCTAACAGAAGAGAAGATTGCTTTGCTTAAAAGCATCAGAGACGAACTTTCTGCGGGAATTGCAAGAATAATTGCTGAAGAAGAAATAAGAAAGGCAGAGGAAAAGTATAGAAACTTAGTTGAAAATGCAGTCGAAGGAATATACAGAACTACAGTTGATGGAAAAGTTCTTGAAATAAATACAGCAGTTGCAAAAATATTTGGCTATACTCCAGAAGAATTTCTTAAAATAAATGTCAAAAAAACATTTAAAAACATTGAAAGGAGGAAAGAATTTATTGAAAAATTAAGGAAAGAAGGAGAGGTAAGAAATTTTGAGATAGAATATATAAGAAAGGATGGCAAAACTGTTATTGCAAGAGAATCAGCAAGATTGATAAAAGGAGGAATCATTGAAGGAATAATACATGATGTGACACAGGAAAAAGAATATGAAAGAAAATTGGAGGTAATGGCTGAGATTTCAAATATGCTTATAGGAAAAATAAACATAGATGAGATATATGAAAAGTCATTGAAAGGAATAATTAAAACACTTGGTGCAGATGGAGGAGTGATTTTTGAAAAGGAAAAGAAATATCTGTATTTGAGGAAATCTTATGGAATAAGCAATGAATACTGCAGTAAACATAAGAAACTTTTATTGGGAGAGCATGCAGTTGGAATTTCTGCAAAAACCAGAAAACCAATTTTAATAAAAGACAGTAAAAAAGATGATAGAGTTACACCAGATGTTGTAAAAAGTGAGAGATATCGTTCTGCTATGGTTGTTCCAATAATATTTGAGAAAAGAGTTATGGGGAGCATAGGGATAATATCCAGAAAACCAAACTATTTTTCAGAAAAAGATGTTTCAACACTGCAGGCAATCGCTAATCAAATAGCAGTGGCAATAAACTCTGCAAATCTGGTTGAAAAAGTTTCTAAAGCTTTGGAGAAGGAAAAGGAATTTAAATTAAAAACAGCACACTATTTCTTCAACCCAATATGCATTGCGAAAGGGTTTTTGGAGCTTGCACTTGAGGAGGAAGGGGATAGAAAAGATAAAATATTAAAGGCAATAAATGCTATAAATAGGGTGGAAAGAGTTGTAAAAAATGTAACCCAAAAAGGTGAGATAATTGAGTAAAATATTAATTATTGATGATGAGCCGGATATACATCTAATATTGAAAAAGCATCTTGAAAAAATAAAAGGTGTTGAAGTTATAGATGCATATTCTGGAGAGGAAGGAGTTGGCATATATAAAAATTTATTTGAAAACAAGGATAAACCTTCTCTGGTAATAATGGATTTGAATCTGGCTGGAGAAGAAAATATGGAGCAACTTGATAGACATATTGAAGGAAAGGACAAAAAAATGGATGGTGTTAGAGCAACAAGAGAAATACTGAAAATAGACCCATCGGCAGTTATATGGGGATATACCGCATGGTTTGGAACTGAATGGGCAAAAAGATTGAAGGAAACAGGAGCAAAAAGAGTTATAGAAAGACTTCTTCCATTTAAAAAATTTTCAGAAATGGTCAAAGATTTTTTAAGCAATAAAACTTAATATATGTTAACTTTTTCTGGTTTGTGTATATAAGACAGCCAATTGTTGCAGTGCTTGGTCACGTCGACCATGGAAAAACAACTCTCTTAGATTTTATAAGGGGTTCATGCATTGCTTCAAAGGAGGCGGGAGCAATAACCCAGCATATTGGTGCTACTGAAGTTCCAATAGACGCAATAAAGAGAATATGTGGGGATTTATTGAAGGGAAAAAAATTTAAAATTCCTGGTTTGCTTTTTATTGACACCCCCGGACATTTTGCCTTCACAACATTGAGGGCAAGAGGTGGCGCCTTGGCTGATTTGGCAATTTTAATTGTTGATATTAATGAAGGAATAATGCCTCAAACTGAGGAATCAATAAAAATTTTGAAGAAATATAAAACGCCTTTTGTTGTTGCAGGGAATAAAATAGATGCAATTTCTGGATGGAGAAAAGTTGATGGAGTAATAAGCAAAAGATTGGAAAACCAGATTGAGATGGCAAGAAAGGAATTTGATGAGAAATTTTACAAACTCGTTGGAAAACTTTATGAGAGGGGTTTTTCTGGGGAGAGATATGATAAAATAAGAGATTTTACCAAAAATGTTGCCATAGTTCCAGTATCTGCAAAAACAGGAGAGGGTATACCAGAGCTAATAATGATTCTTATTGGACTTGCACAGCGATTTCTTGAAAAAAATTTGGTAACCCATGAGATTCCGGCAGAAGGAACTGTTCTTGAAGTGAAGGAAGAGAAGGGTCTGGGAACAACAATCGATGCAATAATATATGATGGAGTCATAAAAGAAGGAGATAAAATTGTTCTTGGAGGGAAAAACAAGCCATTTGTAACAAATATAAGGGCTCTTCTAAAACCAAAACCACTTGAAGAAATAAGAGAGTCATCTGATAAATTTTTAAATGTTAAAGAAGCATTTGCTGCATGCGGAATAAAGATAGTTGCTCCTGGATTGGAGGAAACATTTGCTGGCTCTCCTCTTAAAGTTTTGAAAAATCTGGAGGAGGATATTAAAAAAATAAATCAGGAAATGAGTGTCAATATTCCAACTGAGGAGGAGGGAATTATACTAAAAGCAGACGCAGTTGGCTCAATAGAAGCTTTATCATTCATTCTGAAAGAAAATAAAATACCAATAAGGAAAGCAGAGGTCGGGGATATATCAAGAAGAGATGTTGTTGAGGCAAGAACAAATTCAAATCCTCTCAATAGAGTTATTCTTGGTTTCAATGTAAAAATTTTACCAGATGTGGATGATACAAAAGAAGTTGAAATAATAGAAGGAAATATAATATATCATTTGCTTGAAGAGTTTGAAAAATGGATTGAGAATAAAAAGAAGGAAATTGAAGAAGAGAAGAGGAAAAAAATAACATATCCAGGAATGATTAAATTTCTCCCAAACTGCACATTCAGGATAAGCAAACCTGCGATTATTGGAGTAAGAGTTCTCGCTGGAGAAATAAGACCTGGACAGAAATTGATTAAAGAAGATGGCAGAAATGTTGGAAAAATAAAGAGCATTCAGATGGAACAACGCTCTCTTCAAAAGGCAAATGCTGGCATGGAAGTTGCAATTGCTGTAGAAGGAGCAACAGTTGGCAGGCAAATTAAACAGGAAGACATACTTTTTGTTGATATAAACAGGGAAGAAATTCAGAAATTAATTGATATGCCCCTTTCACCAGATGAAAGAGATATTATAGAAAAATTAATGAAAATAAAAAGAGGAAAATGAAATTTTTTCCATATAAACCAAGAAAATATCAAAAAGAAATTATGGAAAAAATTATGGAATCTCTTGAGAAAAAAAGAAACCTCATAATGGAGGCGCCTGCTGGCTTGGGAAAGACAATATCTTCTCTTGTTCCATGCCTTTCATTTGCATCTGAAAACGATATGGGGTTGATTTATTTAAACAGAACAAACTCACAGCAGAAGCAGGCAATAAATGAGCTGAAGAAAATCTCAGAGAAGATGGATTTGAGAGCTGTGAGCATTCAAGGAAGAAAGAATATGTGCTTGCTAATAGAAAATTTGGATTCTCTCAGGACAAAAAACATTACAAATGAGGAAGTTGCATACATATGCTCTGCAAGGAAAAAGAGGAGCATTGAAGCATTGAGAGGAAAGGAGGAGGAAAATACATGCATTTTCTTTGAGAATTTTTTGAGAACAGATAAAAAGATGGGATATGACGTTATATCAGCTGAAGAACTTCTGGAATATGGGAGGGAGTATGAAATATGTGCTTATGAACTGAATAAATTAATAGCAAGGAAAGCAGATGTTGTTATTGCACCCTATATTTACATTTTTGATGATTTTTTAAGAGAGAAATTTATAACATGGTATTCTCACCCCTTTAAAGAAACAATTTTGATTATTGATGAAGCCCATAATTTGCCAAATTTTTGTAGGGAAATTCTTTCTTCTTCTATATCATACAAAACAATGAAACTTGCATTGAGGGAAGCGAAGGAATTTTCAGTTAGAGACATAGATGTTATTAATTTAATTGAAATCATAATAAAAATTTTTGAAGATATAGAGAAAAAAATAAAATTTTCTGAGAATAATGATGCCCTTCTGGAAGAAAATCAGATGGAGGAAGAGCTTGAGAAAAATGGAATGGACATAAAATTTATGGAAGAAGTTGCAAAAAAGATGATAACATATGGAGAGATAATTGCAGATTTTAAGGAAAGCAAAAACACTCTTCCACGCTCATTCATCAGGAGTGCTGGAAACTTTTTTTCTCAGTGGTCAATGCTAAATGAAAAATGGGTTAAAGTAATTGAAAAAATGGAGAATAATATTAAGATTGAAGCATACTGTCTTGATCCTTCAATTGCATCTTCAATTTTAGATTCATTTTACTGCAGTATTCATATGTCAGGGACGCTTCAACCACTTGAGGAGTATAGGAATAGTATTGGAATAGATGCAGATATGGTGATATATCCTTCTCCATTTCCTTCTCAAAACAGAAAAATTTTTTACATAGATGATGTAACAACAAAATATTATATGGAAGAGGAAATGATAGAAAAAATTAAAAGTTATATTGAAGAAATATGCAGTTCTGTGCAAAAAAACACTCTCATTTTATTCCCTTCATATGCAATAATGGAAAGATTTCTGGAAAAAAAGTTTTCATTGAAAAATATTTATGTTGAGAGAAAAGGGGAGAGGCAGGAAAAAATAATGAAAAAATTGGATAAATTCAAAAATAAGGGAGGTATTTTTCTTTCTGTTATGGGCGGTCGTCTTTCAGAAGGTATAGATTTTCCATCTGAACAGCTTGAAATTGTTATAATAGTTGGTATTCCATATCCTCCACCATCAGCAAAGCAATATGCTCTCCAAAAATATTATGACAAAAAATTTGGAGATGGGTGGAAGTATGCAATGGAGGCGCAGGCAATAAGAAAAATAATGCAGTCAATTGGCAGGCTCATAAGGAGAGAAGATGATAGAGGCGTTGCAATAATAATGGATAAAAGAGCGAAAAGATTTAGAAATTATTTTAAAATGGAAAGGGCAAAAAATATTGTTTATGAGGTAAAAAAATTTTTTGAGGTTTCATAATATGGCAAAAGAGCGTTGTCCGTTAAATGATTCAAAAATAAAGAATAGTGATAAAATGAGATGTTTTTAATTCCAACAGAGTTCAATTTTATCACTATTCACTCAAAAAAATTTATTCTGGGTAACTCTGGTTAATAGAAAAATATAGTTTCCATTAATCAAAGCACATGGATTGGTGTTTTTTTTGATTTATTTATCCAGCTTCTTTCACCGGAAGAAGCAGTGGTTCATCTAATATTAAAGATGCTTTGATCTTATTCATTACTAAAAGAT
>DRIF01000009.1 GCA_011052825.1 Thermoplasmatales archaeon | reverse complement strand
GATAAGGATGCATTTGACAATGCTTATCATCGAAGAAGTGTTATAGAGGCAGTGATAGGTGCTGAAAAACAAAGATTGGGACATGTTTTATTTTCTAGAAGAGAGGATTTACAGGAGAAAGAATTGAGGTTGAAGGTCATATGTTACAATCTTTTAGTAATGAATAAGATCAAAGCATCTTTAATATTAGATGAACCACTGCTTCTTCCGGTGAAAGAAGCTGGATAAATAAATCAAAAAAAAAACACCAATCCATGTGCTTTGATTAATGGAAACTATATTTTTCTATTAACCAGAGTTACCCAGAATAAATTTTTTTGAGTGAATAGTGATAAAATTGAACTCTGTTGGAATTAAAAACATCTCATTTTATCACTATTCTTTATTTTTGAATCATTTAACGGACAACGCTGTGAAAATCATTCATTATTTATATTTGAAAATATTCGTTCCTCATGTTCAAACTATTTATTCTCTTTATCATATCATTTTCTCCTGCATTTGCATATGCAATATGGATAAGAAATACTGAAAAATATGAAAAAGAACCATGGAATGCAATATTCTCCTCCTTTTTATGGGGAGCAAGCATTGCAATAATAGCATCTCTAATAATAGAAGTATTGCTTGAAATACCCCTTGCCTCACGCATATATGATTATAATATATATTCATTTGTCACTGCTGTTTTAATTGCTCCTTTTGCAGAAGAATTTGCAAAACCTCTTGCCCTTTCATTAAAAATTGTGAGGAAAGAGATTAGTGAGGAGGAAGATGGTTTAATTTATGGGGCTGTCTCTGGCTTGGGCTTTTCTGCAACAGAAAATTTATTTTATTCCATGGCTTTTCTTTCTAAAGGCATCTTTCTTTTTTTGATATTAGTTGCTATAAGAACCGTTGGAGGATGCCTTTTGCATGCCTCCGCCACCGCCTTCACTGGATATGGCTATGGAAAAGCAATACTTGAAAGAAAAAATTTGTTGTCTGTTTTGCCCTTCTTTTTTATTGCAATGGCAGTTCATTCCTTTTACAATTTCATATTATCATTTGAGCTGATTGGAGGATTAGGAAGTATAGCTCTTGCCATTTTATTTGCTATTTTATGTATAAAATATGTGAGGAATAAAATAAAAACTCTTGACCGCATCAAAAATATATAGAAGAAATTCTTTTTTGTTAATGGCGAGGGAAGGCTATAGAGGAGGAAGCGAAAAATATGATTTTTCATTTACTTCAATTTCAAGAATTTTTCTTTTATTTTTTGTTCCATTCACTGCTTATTCAATTGCCCTGCTACCATGTTTTGTTTCTTTTCTTTTTGTTTATCCTTTATTCAGCTTCAGCAAAATTCTCCACATATTCTTATTTCCCTTTTTTATAACAGCTGAATTTTTATTTTTTATATTTTGTGAATCTATAATTCCAGGAATTTTCATAAAAATGTTTGGAATAAGATGCGAAGAGGGAGAGCATGAGCTATCGATAAAAGATAAAAATTTTTTCATGCTTGCTTTACATGCAATGTTATATCGTCCTCCTCTAATGCTTTTGAGCATATTTAAACTGCTTCCACTACGTATGCTTTTCCTTCGCCTCTCTGGATTGAAAATTGGGAAGACAAGTTTAATTTCCGGCACAGAAATAATTTATGACCCATATATTACTGAAATAGGAGAACAAACATTGCTTGGAGGATTTGTTAAGATAGCGGGACACGTTGTTGAAAACAAACTCTTCATAAAGAAAGTTAAGATAGGAAATAACTGCATCATTGGAGCTGACTCATTAATTTTTCCAGGAGCAATTATAGAAGATGATGTTGTCGTAGGAGCTAAAAGCTTGGTGCTGAAAAATCAACTTCTTGAAAAAGGAAAGATTTATGGTGGCATACCTGCAAAGGAAATTGGAAGGAAATGAAACTAAATTTTTATGAATTTTTTGCATCAGTTTATAAAATGTCATCTATTGCGTGGTTTCTTGTAGAGTTATATTTCACGCTCAAAAGGTTTGATAAAAAACTTTTAGTAAAATTGTAATATATTTAACAAATAGCTAATTTTTCAATTCTATTATACCCTCCTCAGTTATTATTCCTGTTACATATTTTGCAGGGGTTATATCAAAAGCAGGATTTTTTGCTTTCTTTGGTTTCCATGGATAAATGCTGAATATTTCTTCCTCTCTTCTCTCCTCAATTTTTATTTGATTGCCATTTTCAATGTTTTTATCGAAAGTGCTTAAAGGAGCGGCAACATAAAATGGAATTTCATTTTCTTTTGCAACAACTGCCTTCTCATATGTGCCTATCTTATTTGCAAAATCATAATTTCTGGCAATTCTATCTGCACCAACAATAACCAAATCTACTTCTCCATTATACATTAAATAACCTGCTGAATTGTCTGCAATAATTGCATGCTCTATGTCCTCCTGCTCCAGCTCCCATGCTGTCAATAAGCCCTGGAGGCGTGGTCTTGTCTCATCAACCCACACAAACAAATTTTTTTCTTTTGCAATTCTTATTGGAGCTAAAGCTGTTCCATAATCCACGCATGCCAGAGCGCCAGCATTGCAGTGTGTGAGTATGCGTGCATTTCTTGGAATAATTTTCGCCCCATTTTCTCCAATTTTTCTGCATTTCTCCACTATTTCCTCGGTATATCTTTCAGCACACTCCAGAGCATCCTCTCCATTTTTTATTTTCTCCATTATAGTATCGATTGCATAAAATAAATCGTGAGCTGTGGGGCGAGTTTCTTTAAGCATTTTCCCAGCTCTCTCCAAATCTTCAGCCATTGCGACACCGTACACAGCAGCACAACCTATAGCAGGGGCGCCTCTCACCACCATTTCTTTGATGGCATAGGCAACATCTTCAACACTTTTTGCTTCAAAAATCTCAAATTTCTCAGGCAGTTTTCTTTGATCAATAAGTTTTAGGCGTTCATCTTCATACCACAAACTTCTCATTTCCTTTCCATTTACTAACATTTTAACATCTCCTTCAGTTCTTTCAAGCTTCTTCCAACAACAATCCTTCCATATCCTTTCAATTCCACCAGATTTGAATCTTTCAGTGCTTTTACTGCATCCATTGCAGTTTTTATATCTTCAATGCATTTTCCTTCATTGCATATAAAATGAGCTATTGCATTTATCTCCTCTCTTCTGTAAATAAGCCAGTGTAGCACCACATCATAAGGTTCTTCTATGCCAATGACTAAAGCAACATTGCTCACGGGATTGTAATCAACCACTTCAGCAAAGTTTTCATCGCTCAGTTTACTAAATTCTGCATTTTTTGAAGCTATTAGTATCCTTTTTCCGTATCTTGTACTTATGCTCAAAAATTTTGCTTCTGATTCAGCACAAATTTTTTTGATTTCATTTATCAATGGATTTTTTATTTCTTCTTTCGAAATGAAGAAAGTTTTCATTGCAGAGGTATTATGCAAAGGAAAATAAAGTCATCATCTCCTTTATTTTTAAACTGATGTAATTCGTTTGGCTCCACATAAGCAAATTTTCCAGGAAGGAGTTCATATTCATTCCCATTATTATCAATTAATGCTCCTTTGCCAGATAAAACAAAAACTTCATGCTCCCAATCGTGTTTATGAAATGGAGTATAGCCACCCTTTTTTAGCGTGAACCTACGCATTGCAAAATTTCTCCCTATTTTTTCATCAATTAGCCACTGTATTTTAACATTTTTTGCATCTTCTTCTTTAACCTCTTCCATTGGAACTTCTTCATGACTTTTAACAATCATAAAAAAGAAATGCCATTTTTATTTATAATAATTCTCTTGACTTGAAAAATTTCGAGAAAACCATCATCCAGAATGAAAGTTTCATAATTTAACCAATTACACATTGGGTTTCATCATGTTTTCAAGAAGTTGTGCTATGCAAGAACTTGCATTTTAATCATCGTTTAGAAGAATATCTCTCCTCCTACATCGGCGGATACAGATTAGCCCTTCTCTTATATAAGGCTAACCATTTTTGGCATAACTCGTAGCTGAAAAATTCATAAAAAAATAAAGAGAGATCCCATCATTTTTTTGATTAAAATGGGATGGGATGAAATAGAAATAGAAAGGCTAATAAAAAGTAATCGGAATTTTTTGGACAAAGAGATCGGTAGGAAATATGAATTGCAAGCATTATTCAGGAATCCTACAAAAGAAAATCCAGTGGAAATATCGGAATTTCTATCTCATTTAGATTTGGGTTTTCTGGATCCTGTATTAAAGGAGATGTTTCCCAGATTGGAAAGG
>DRIF01000008.1 GCA_011052825.1 Thermoplasmatales archaeon | reverse complement strand
GGAAGGTTTATCTGCAACACTTGTAACAGTTGAGGCAATTGAAGCGTGCTCAGATTACTGGAACTCAACACCTATGTTTAATGATACAGCTGCAAAAATAAGAGAATTTTGTAGAGATGCATATACTGACTGGGGAACTCAATATATACTAATAGGAGGAGATGATGATGGTCCAGCATCAATACCAAGAAGAGAAATGAAATATTCTTATGAAGGAGGAGTAGATAGTGATTTATACTGGAGTAATTTAGATAAAACATTCAATGATGATATGGATACTGACTGGGGAGAGGAAGGAGATACTGGATTTGATTTATATTCCGAACTTTTTATAGGAAGCATACCATGTGATGAAGGACAGGATGTTTCAAATTGGCTTACGAAAAGCTTCTATTATGCAGATTCATGGGAGCAAGATTATTTAGAAAATCTTGCATCTTATGGTGGAAATACAGGATGGAGTTGTGAAGGAGATGATTTCATGGATTTCACATTATGGGGAACTGACAACTGGTTAGGTCCAAATCCTGGTTCAGATGGTCCATGGCCAAACTGGCTTGGATTTTTGTATGGATTTGATACATGGAATGCAACAAATCTAGGTATGGAATTCAATACAACTCAACTTCATACTGCAGAGCCACCAAACCCAGGATGGATGGGAGATGGTACAACTGGAATGAAAAACGCAATAAACAATGATTTATGCACACTGATATTTGCTGTTGCCCATGCAAATGCACATATGTCAATGGATGTTTATGATACAACATGGGAATCTGACTATCATAATACAAAACCATTCTTTGTTCATGATTATGGATGCCATTGTGGAGATATGGATGCTGCAGATGATGGAGTTTTGCATTCAATGCTGTTCCATTCAGATACAGAACTTGCCTTTGCATGCGTTTATAATACAGGATATGGCTGGGGCAATTGGTATTCAACAAATTCAAGTAGTGCATTGCAACAGAAATTATTTGTTGATTACATGCTGAATACAAGCAAGAGCGGGGGAACAATGAACTGGCAGTTAGGTAGAATACAGGCATACACAAAGGATGCAATGGCACCAACAATAAACTGGGGAGGTTCATGGAGAGAAATAATCCAATGTTGCTTATTATTCGGAGACCCAGCTCAATTATTAAAGCCACCGTTATTACCAGAACATAATGTGGGAATAAGAGATTTAGATTTGTATGATCATGTCAATCCAAATGAGCTAGTTTATATTAATGCAACAATAATAAACAATGGAGCAAACAATGAGACAAATGTTATTGTAAGCTTTAGAGTAAATGGAACAGAATTAGACAATATAACAATACCCTTTTTTGAAAAACTAACGACTCAGCAAGTAAGCTTCACATGGACACCATCAAAAGGATGGTATAATGTTGTGGTAAATGTATCAATTCCAGGAGTTGTTGAAAATATAACATATGACAATGAAAGAGGCAAAACTGTTGTTGCAGGACCAGATGTTGCAGTTTCATCAATAAATGCACAGCAGTATGCAATTGTTGGAGGAACTGCAAAGGTAGATGCGGTTATATCCAATTTAGGAGCAAGTGATGAAATTGTTACAGTTTATTTGAAAGTAAACAACACTTTGATTGATGAGATAGAAATTTTTGTTCCAGCTATGTCTTCTCAACCAATAACTTTACTATGGTCTCCTTGGTATGAGGGAACATGCAATGTAAAAGTTGAAGCAGAAGTCACAGGAGAAATTTTCACTGGAAATAACTTCAAAAGCCAGAGCGTATCAGTTATAACTACTCAAGGATTTGTTTTACTGGTAGATGATGATAAGGGTTACAATTATGAAACATATTTTGAGGATGCACTTATGGCATCTGGATACATGTATGAATATTGGAATAGAGATAGCCAAGGATGTCCTTCTCCTGCCTACATGGCTTCTCATATGGGTGTTGTATGGTTTACTGGGGATGATTCAACAACAACTCTAACATCAGAAGATATTTCTGCTCTCTCAACTTATTTGGACAATGGTGGAAAATTGTTTATTACTGGAGAGGATATAGGGTACGATATTCACAATGATCCTTTCTATACAAATTATTTACATGCTGTATATGGGGTAGATGATACAAACATTTACTATTTAGATGGCATAACAGGGGATCCGATTGGAGATAATCTCACAATATGTATTCAGGGGGGAGATGGAGCAAATAATCAGAACTGGCAATCTGGTATTTATCCAACAGGAGGAGCATATTCAGTTTTTCAGTATCAATCATCTACATATTATGGGGGAATAAGATACGAAGGAATTTACAAGGTTGTCTATTTTGGATTTGGGTTTGAAGCAATAAACAATATAATTGACAGAGTTACAGTAATAGGAAGGATAATGAACTGGTTTGGAGGAGGGACAACAAACTTTTCAGACATTTACATAAATCCACTCAATTTTTATTATGTAACATGGCAGAATTTTACTCTAAATGATTCGTTTATAATAGGAAATAATGTAAATGCATCAACTGATTTAACTTTCCAGATAACATATACTGCAGATTGGTTAAGCATTTCTCCTCAGAATGGAAGCATTTCTCCTGGTAATGAAGTTAATATTTCTATAACCATAGATACAAGCAATTTAACAACAGGCGTAACAAGCACATTTATAACATTAATAACTAATGACCCAGACGAAACCAGTATCCAACTACCTCTCTACATATCAATACCTTCATTCAAACTTGTAAATCTTTCTCTATATGAGGGATGGAATATGATAACAATACCTGTCTCAACAGGTGAAGATTTAACAGCAGATTCTCTTCATTCTCAGATACCTGGATGTGGAATAATTTTGAGATGGAATGCAAGTAGTGGGGATTTTGACTTATATGCACCAGGAGTACCATACAATTTTGCGATAGAGAATGGAGTTGGCTATTTGGTCTCTGTAGAATATGATACAAACGTTGAATTTATGGGCATACCACTGCAGAGCGTTTCAGTTCCTCTGCATATAGGATGGAATATGCTTGGATGGTTTAAGGAAGAGAATACAACTACTTCTTCTCTTTTAACAAACATAACGGGATGTAACATTGTTTTGTTGTGGAATGCAAGCATTGCTGATTTTGACGTT
>DRIF01000007.1 GCA_011052825.1 Thermoplasmatales archaeon | reverse complement strand
TCATTATTGGAAAATCTTTTCAAATTAAGTAAGAAGAAACGGCGTTAAAAAGTAAAAAGTAAAAAATACCATCATCTGATCATTGCCATTAAAACGACATAGCTTTTTTTCTCCTAATTGATTGAGAAAAATCATGTGATCTTCTTTACTTATAAGACAAAAAACATCAACAATTCATTTTTTGCCTTTCACAAATTTTGCTGGCAGACAAGTTAACTGCAAAAATCATAATTTTAATCCGTTACATGCGAAATCTGTGTCCTTGCTTTCCCTAAGCATAAATTCTTTCCATATCTCATAATAGTCATTCATATCTCCAATTAATTCTTTCATTGCTTCTTTCTCCACCTCCATTTTCCTCTCTCTTTCCATTTCATAAGGGGTGATGTCACCTGTTATGCATTCAGCAATGTCATGAAGAAGTGCCATTTTAATCATTTTTTCAACATTAAGCTTCAGTTTATCTCCAATTAGCATTGCCATAAAAGCGGTTCTATAGCTGTGGTCTGCAACGCTTTCTGCTTCTTCAATCCCAGCTCTAATCCATCCTCTCCTTTTAATCTTTTTAAGTTTTCCTACATTGATTACCAGAGAAAGCAGTTTGTCCATGTATAATAAAGATGATATAAAATAAATGCGGGGGGTGGGATTTCCTTGCATATGCAGATGCCTGCAAAATGCTTTCGAACCCACGAAGGCCTGCGCCACAGGGTCCTAAGCCCTGCACCTTTGACCACTTGGCTACCCCCGCTTTTTGTCCATCAGCATTTCAATATTTTTTTTGTTATTGGAGAGAATGTAAGGCTTTTGATTATTTTTGCTTTATGGAGGCTGTATGTTCTTATGGTTGGAACGGTTGTTATCCATTCATTTTCCTTAAGTTTTTGTATAATAGATGTTTTGCATATTTTATAATCTTCGTAACTTGAATGCATTGAAATTGCAGCAAATTCAAAATGGCGTGATGCAAAAAAGATAAAATCTTCCAGCAATAACTTACTTAATTCATCTTTTTCAAAGTTAGGTGGACTATGTGGATTTAAGTTTATGTGATAAAAGGCAAGTATTTTAAATCCGAGTTTTTCAAAATCTGGAACAGCTATCATTTTAATATATTCATTTTCCATAAATTTTCTCTTCAACCTACCAACAGTATGTCTCGTAATTCCCATTTTCTCTGCAATTTCTTTTGAAGAGGCATCTGGAAATTCTACTATTCTGCACAAAATCTTTTTTTCTCTAATGGACAAATTTGCATTCTTTACTGGAAAGAAATTTAGTTTTTCAACTTCATCATCATTAATTCCAAAAATTTTTGATAGTAGAGGGGCAAAATTAAAAAAGCGATATGTTTTGCTTTCCTTAAATGGAAAAATAATTTCTTTTGGATATTCTTTGTCAAGCAATCCCAAGCTTCCAAAAGTCATTGTCCTTATATCATTTATTTTGCCAATTACAGTATAATTCTGAGCAAAACCTATTGAAAATCCTTTATCTTCTTCGCCCATTGAAAAGAAAATTTCTTCAGATGCTTCAATTTTTTTCTCTGTAATTTCAATTCTTTTTTCAAGAGGTATAACTGGATTGAAGTTTGTATATGTTACTGTCATAATTTCTGCTCCAAAATTCTGGATCATTGGAACAGCATGTACTCTGTAATATCCCTCATCTTTCAATCTTTTCCTTATTGCAGAAACTGTGGATTGCTTTATTCCAAATTTTTCAGCAAGCTGTCTATCATTGGCATTTGGAAATTTTGCAATGCCATACAAAACCTTTTTTTCATAATTTGTTAAGTCCACATAGATAAATGGAAAATAGAATAAAGATTTTTTGAAAATATTTGATTATTTTTAAGAGTCAAATTTCATAAAAAAGGTAATTTTTCAAGAACTTTTTTATCACATTTTCAAAATATACAATAAGTTTTTCTATTTTAGGAAAATACTTATATAAGAAAAAACAATAACTGAAAAGATAAAATGAAATATTGGGTTAAAAAAGAATTAAAACCCCCTCATGGAAAGGTGTATATAATAGATGATAGATGTAAGGGTTGTGGTTTTTGCATTGAATTCTGCCCACAGGAAGTTTTGCAGGAATCAGAAAAATTCAATTCAAAAGGTTATCATCCCCCAAAATTGGTTGAAAATGATAAAAAATGTATTGGATGCGGTTTCTGCTCATTAGTGTGTCCAGAATTTGCAATTTATATTGAAAAGGAGGAGGAAAATGAGGATTGAATTTTACAATGGGAATGTTGCATCTGCTGAAGGAGCAATTCATGCAGGATGCAAATTTTTTGCTGGTTATCCAATCACACCTTCAACAGAAATTGCAGAACATATGGCATTGCGTCTTCCCCAAGTTGGTGGAGTATTTATCCAGATGGAGGATGAACTTGCTTCTATGGCAGCAATTCTTGGGGCAAGTTGGGGTGGAGTAAAATCAATGACTGCCACCAGTGGACCAGGCTTTTCTTTAATGATGGAAAATATTGGGCTGGGGGCAATGACAGAGACGCCTTGTGTAATTGTTAATGTGCAGAGAGGAGGTCCTTCAACAGGGATGCCAACGTTGGTTGGGCAGGCGGATGTAATGCAGGCAAGATGGGGAAGTCATGGAGATTATGAAATAATTGCTTTATCGCCTTCCTCTCCTCAAGAATGTTTTGATATGACAATAAGAGCATTTAATCTCGCAGAAGAATACAGAGTTCCTGTAATCATTTTGATGGATGAAAGTGTTGCTCATATGAGTGAAAAAGTTATAATTCCAGATGAAAAAGATATAAAGTTGGTTGAAAGGAAAAAGCCAAATGTTCCTCCCTCAGAATATCTTCCGTACAAAGCAGATGATTTTATTCCAGAGATGGCATGTGCTGGAGATGGATATGCAGTTCATGTAACTGGCTTAACACATGATGAAAAGGGATATCCTCAGGCAACCTCTCCCGAAATACAGGAAAAACTGGTTAGGAGATTATGCGATAAAATAAGGGAGAATGAAGAAAAAATAAGGGATATCGAGGAAATTGAAATGGAAGATGCTAAAATTGCTCTTGTATCATTTGGCATATCTGCAAGGAGTTGTAAATCTGCCATGAAAAAGGCAAGGAAAGAAGGATATAAAGTGGGGATTATAAGATTGAAAACAATATGGCCATTTCCAGAAAAATATTTTGAGGAGATTTCTGAAAAAGTGAAAAAATTCGTTGTTGTTGAAATAAACTATGGGCAGATTAAACTTGAAGTGGAAAGAATGGTTGGAAAGAAAAAGGTTGTTTTGCTTCCAAAAATGGGAGGAGATATTCATAGACCAGAAGAAATATATGAGAAAATAAAGGAGGTATATAATGGAAATTGAAGGAGAACATCATCCACTGGATAGATATTTGAGGGCAGACAGGATTCCTCACATATGGTGTCCCGGATGCGGGCTTGGAACAGTTTTAAATGGATTTTTACATGCTTTAGAGGAAACAAATATAGATTTAAAAAATCTGGCTATTGTATCTGGTATAGGATGTACAGGAAGAATTGCAGGCTACGTAAATGTTGACTCCTATCATACAACTCATGGAAGGGCAATTCCATTTGCTACTGGCTTAAAACTTGCAAATCCAAAACTCAAAGTTGTTGTAATAAGTGGGGATGGGGATTTATTTGCTATTGGTGGCAATCATTTCATTCATGCTGCAAGAAGAAATATAGACATGACTGTTATATGCGTAAACAACTACAATTATGG
>DRIF01000006.1 GCA_011052825.1 Thermoplasmatales archaeon | reverse complement strand
GTTGGATTTATGAATCGTGGTGGTCATTCCTATTTTCTTCCGATTTCTCTGTCCAAAAAATTCCGATTACTTTTTATTAGCCTTTCTATTTCTATTTCATCCCATCCCATTTTAATCAAAAAACGATGGGATCCTCTCTTTATTTTTTTATAAATTTTTCAGGCTACGAGTTATACCAAAAATGACTAGCCTTTTATATGATGAAGGCTAATCTGTATCTGCCAGGTATGATACCAATCTTATAAAAAGCAAAGACTTCAATAGTGATACCGACAACTGTTAATACAATTCCAATCATTAATGTCCAAAGGTGGAAATCAATTCTGGGTTGAGGAATAAGTGGCAAAATGCACATTGGAAGGATAAAGAAAATAAGCACATAGGTTCTATGAACGATTTTAGGCAATTTGGAAAATTTATTTCTTATATCCTTAGATAATCCGGCAAAATAACCTAAAATAAAGCCCACTACATTTAATGCAACAACCAACAGTATAGAACTGCTCCAAAAATCAACTAACACTCTATTTGCCTCCTTTTCAGATTCACACTTTTTATAAATTTTCGGAATTTCATGTAACTACGATGCTCGGCGACTGCGTATAACATTTTGGGGATATGTGAAGTTTTGCATTGCGAAATTTGGGCGAGTGTTAGCGAGCCACATATCCACGTGTTAAGTGATCCCGCAAGGGACAAGGAGCGAAGCACCGCAGAGTGCCCAAGCCCGCCCAAATTTCTTTTATTTCTTCTCATTTTGATAACCTATCTAAATTCTGGTCCATGCCAACCAACATCGAGAAGAATATCATAAGCTTCTGGATGTGTTGAATAGAACCATCCCATCATAAACAGCAAAAACAATACTAAAAATACGCCTATTCCTATACCAACCCAGAAAGGTCTCTTTTTCCCTTTGATGACCTTCCAGACAAGATAAACCAGGTATATGCTCATTAATACCATCAATACATGAGTAAGATGCATTGCAGAAAGCCAGCTACCACTGAAATTCAACCTCCCACCAATCCCAAACCAGAGTAAAGAAGGAATAGATATTCCTGCAAGAGTTTTATTTTTGAGTAATAAAGCAAAAACAGCAAGAATCTCACCCACAATACAGGTGTTGATCATCAGCAAACCTAAAGGTCCTAATTGATATCTAATCACAAGTGTGCCTACTGAAAGCACTACTGAGATAACAATTAAACCAACCAGAATAAAGGGTAAATAATTATCTGAAAATTTTGTTATTTTGTTGTTCATAGTTACCTCCCCTTCTTTACAGGTTGTCTTAATATTGTCTTCATTTTTTCTGGCGCTACTTTTCTGGGATCAGAGATATAAATTTCATGATGAAAACCATTATAAACCAGTCCTTTCTTTTTCATCAGATTGTACATTTTTTCTAATGATTCGGGCTCGGTAGAATACGGACCAATATGTAATATCTGAATGCATTTGCCTTCTTTCATCTTCTCAAAATTAACTTCATTCACCAGTTCCAACTTTTTCTTTTTTACGACTTCCTGTCTTGCCCTTTCAACAATTTCTGAAGTTACAAATTCAGGCTGTCGAATTAGAAGCTTCCAACGCCATTCTTCACGGGAAACCTCTGTATATGGTTTATCCGAATCCACCCACCAAAGACCTTCAAGTTTTGCAACAGTAAAATCCTTTCCTTCTTTCTTCATCATCATTTTGATACCATAGGCAAGAGAATATAGTGCACCAACCTTAGCTTGAAATTCCTCACCACCAGGAGCACCTTTTCCTTCTATTGCCAAGAGTTTTCCTTCCTCAATCTCTACGATTTCAGGTGTAGTTTTTGCTGTATAATATGTTTTATATTCTTTTGTTAGATCAACTTTTGTGTGCTTCATGATTTCACTTCCATGTTTATAACTTTGAATAACTTATAAATCCTCCTTTTCCAAAGGTGGACTTAGGCATTTCACTTAACGGTATCGGTGTATGCGAAGCGAACCGCATACTCGCTGTTACATGACCCGAAGGGCAAGGTTGGAAGCAACTGTAGAGTTCCAAGCCTCCGCCCACAATGAGTTATCAATATTCATCCATACCACCTCTTAAGTATCCTGCAACACAGAAAAGTAGTCCATGGAGAGGGTTCCTTTTTGTTAGCAAAGTCCCAGCCTTTATATGCCATAAACATTGATGTGGGCGTAAACCGTCCCTCGTTATCCTGAGCTTGTTCTATCCATGTCACAAGTTCCTGGACTAATTTTTCATTTTTCACAAACTCAAAACGAGTTAATACTTCTGCGAGATATAATGCATTATACCATACAAAAGGATATTTTAATGTCCAGAACCGTTTTGATCGCCCGAAATAATACATGGTCTTGCCATACTCATAGTGGAATTTAAGAGGATGATAAGCGTTTTGAGCATAGATTGATTCTTTTAATTCTGGAACTTTTGAGAATACTTCAAGTGCCATGAGTCCCGCCATCTGACAACCAACTTGTAATTTTTTAAACATACCCTCAACAAAAAAGTAATGACAGAACCACCCCTGTTTAGTATTCCATCTATTTTTTAATTCTTCAACTGCTTTCTTAACTTCTGAGTTATTCGAATCTAAGCACAGAAGCGAGTATAGAATAATAGGAGAGTTACAAGGTGAGATGTGCCATGCATCTGCATAAGGATCTGGTTTATCTTTTTGAGGCTTAATCGGTTCTGTGCCACGAGAGGCAAATAAGTTGTTGATTTTATGTGCAGTTGCCATATCAAATATTTCTTTCATACCTGGGTCGTCTATGGTCAGGCCGAAATCTGTTAACATTCGAAGTTTATAATAACTGATGGTTGAGTCGCTATTTCGTGTAGGGGCTTTAGGCAACCAATCCTTTGTTTCTTTTATTAAGTCCTGTATCTGTGGATGATTGATGAGTTCTTGTTTTGCATCAATTACTTCCGAGGAGGAATCAGGTTTATCGAGAAGTTCTGTTAAAACTTTGTATTTTGTCCATGGATTGCTCTCCAATAACCATGGAATTGGATCACCATTTAATTTTTCCTGCCATTTTGTTTTCATGGTTTTTCACTTCTTTTGAGTATCATGGATTTTCATCCATGTTATAAAGCGAAATGGAAGCGTATGTCTGTTGTGAGGTGTGGGCATTATCCCCCGAAGCGAGCGATAGCGAGCGGAGAGTTCGGCTCGGTGGCATATACTTACCTTTCATATTTTTGATAACATTTTGGTTAATTCTTCTTTGGGTATGTTATTCCATAGAGATACCTTGGAGAGTGTATCGTTTAAAGTACCCTTTGCAATCTCATTGTGCTTTGGCACAGTTATATTATGCTCACCTATTTCCGTTTTCTTTCTTAAACGAACATGACTTCCTTTTTGTCTTACTATTTCGTATCCTAATTTGGTTAGAAGTTTTATTAGCTTATCCCCGCTAACGACCGGTAACTTTGGCAACCGAATGCACCTCTGTTTCCGATATTGACAAAATCTTTATATCCTCGCCCCCCTCTAATAATTCTCCAAAATGTACTTCAACGGCCTCTTTTATATTTACCATTAACTCATCAAGTGTTTTTCCTTGTGTAAATATATCTACACCTATACCTCTAGCACACCAGTATTCACCATCATTATATATTTCAAACTTTACAAGCATGTACTATCACCATTGTTACCATTATTGTTTTCGTCATATTTCTAATTTTCCAATGAATGAATTGAATTTGTACTAACGTTTGGCGGGTATCTGAAGTCCTGAGCGACAGCGAAGGATTTGGGCGAAGGCACGAAGTGCCGAAGCCAGATACCTGCCTGTTGTCCGAACCCGATAGGGCTGAAGTCGAAGGCGGAAGGTCGTGGAGGAAGGGTACTTCTCTAATAGGCGTTTGGTGGCCATAAACAATAGTACTACTACTCGTCATCTATTTCACGTTGTAAATCAGATTCAACTTTCATTTTTTTAATGAATGAAGCGTGTTTTGTGAAATCAAAAGTTAATCCCATCATCTTTTCAAGAATATCGCACACAAGAGACCTAAGGTTGAGTATGTCTGAATCGGTAATTGTGGGCGTAGCATCTTCATGATACAATTTACATCTTAAATCATAATAGTAGTCAATTCTATTCCAATATTCGTTAGGAATTATTTTTTGATTCTTTATAGTTTTATGGAGACGCTCTCTGTATCTTTCTTGCACTTTATTGATATTTATTTTCTTAATCCACACCAAATAATCTTTAAATGCTATTTCAAGACAACTATCGAGCAATATCAACGCGTATCTGTTTTTATTTTCTAATTTTGTTTTTAATATAGCGTCAACTGCCAAAATATTTTCTAGAATTCCTCTAGACCATGGAGATGTTTTTATTATTTCTTTATTCTCTTTAAGTGCTTTATTAAAATACGATTCTTTACCGGGAGGTAATTGAGGAAAATCACTATCCACGGGCTCTCTTGATCTTAAATCTATAGTAACTATCGAACCAGCGGAGTATGGTTTGATATCTTCATCTGAACTTGAAGAAAGTCTTCTACTGAGTTGTACATAAGGTTTTGCATACTTTAATATTAAATCAAGGAGTTTTTGATATGTAGGATTAAGAGAGTCTATATTAGATTTTGAACTATTCCAAGGCATAAATCGATTTTTTCCATTTAGTCTAATTATCCCCTTGAACCAGGCAACAGTAGGGTGAGGCTGTCCTAACATACTAGATTTAAACCCTAAACGGTAATCGTTCACATTTTTAAGAATCATTCTATCATTACAATAAACATCAAAACCGTATTCACCTGTTTGGCTTGATTCTAGCATAAGTCCGACTAACAATTCAACTTTAATATATTCTTCATTTTCACAAGGGATGTTAAATATGTATCTTCGAGGTTCTCTTCCTGGAGGATAGGCCCATCTATCAAATATTATTGGAGCAAGAGTCACTCCATTTACCTTGATTTTAACTCCATGCTCTTTTATATAATAAAAATAAGTTTCGGCGATTTTCTGTTTGATATCGTTGATCACTTTATCATCTATTCTAAATTTTAATTGTTTTAGTAGGAATCTTGTTTTTCCATGTTCTATATCGTCTGTCTTGAACTTTTTTACTTTCCAACTTTCGTTGCTAAGCCAATCCTCATCTATTATTATCTTAAATGTATCATCCGAGCCATATCTGCTTATGGTCTCTGAATATCCTGCCAATGCAATTAGTGCCCTTTTAGATCCTACACCAAAAATACCGATAGTTTCCTCATCAAGCGTTCGTTCGGTTCCACCTGGCTGAATAATCATAGAGAGAATATCCTCGCGAATACCTCCTGAATTATCCTCATATTCTATTTTGTTATCTCCTTCATCAAAAAACAAATTGATCCTTAATTCTTCTATCATACCATTTATTTTCCAATTATCTATGGAATTGTCAATCATTTCACATATACCGTGATATAAATCTATATCTTTAGATATAGACATTAAAACCTTTTTATTTGGTGTCGCATCAATTTCTTCTATAAATTTATCAGGCATTTGCTATCACCTCACAACTCCCCCCTGAACGCCTTCTCCAACAGTTCTTTTGGTAGTTGCTTCAGCCACCAAACGTCTTTTTCTTTCACCATACTATGTTGGGATTTTTCATGTAGGTTCATCAGCCTTTCCTCCACGATTTCGGACAACGGCTGGCGGGTATCTGAAGTCCTGAGCGGAGCGAAGGATTTGGGCGGAGGGTCTGCAATACCCGTAGCCGCATACCCGCCAGTTATCTGCTGTTGCGTCCATCTTGCTATCTTCCATCATTTTTTAACCTCTATGATTTATCATCTCTATGTGTCTCATATATGTCTTTAAGGAAATCAAAACCTTTTGCACCGTATAAATTGCATATTCTATCAGCACTTTCTTTCTCGTTTTTATCATATAGCAGACGCACTATCTCCTGGATATCTTCTTTTTTGTAATCAGGATAGATATCTGCGTTAAGCATTTCAAGGTAAATTTCACCAACCTTTGCTGGTGTTTCTGAAGCATGCTTCAATAGATATTCAATGAAAAAAGGAGTATTGTAATCTCTATTAACATATTTTGCTGAAAGTTTTAGCCACTCAAAAATTTCGTCATCTATTTCATCAATTAGCGATGACCATTTTGAGAGGTTTGAAATTAGTTTTTGATATTTCGGGTTTTCTTCGTTCTGTCTTACTAACTCATATAGCGTTTTCCAGAGAGGTTTTACTTTTATTTTTATTTTGTCGTTGAGTTCATCTCTCAACATCCAGAAGAAACTTGCTATCGCTGAAAGTTGGTTTATATTTTTATTTTCAATTAATTGAAAGATAAGGCTTTCTTTATCTTCCAGCTTCTCCCAATCTTCTAAATATCCAATACATATATGCTGAACGAGTCGTTCTGTAATATGAGAATCACTGAATTCAGTTTTTATAGCTTTGGCATAATGTTCGTTTTTTCTAAGCAAAAAGTAAAGGTCTTTATAAATCCTCGAAGAATAAAAAAGATACCCTGTGAAAGCAGCCTTCCAATGAGTATCATTGTCTTTTGGAAATATCCTGTTTAAATTGTCAGTTACCCACTTTTTATCAAGCCAGTAAAGGTTTGCTAAATATTCACCCAGTATCACTGAAAATTCAAGCGAAGGCTCAATTTCACGATTAAGCCGCTTCGTAAAATCTTCTTTAATACTATTTACCCATCTTTCTTCATTCTCCCTTTTATATAGACGAGCATACCTAAGAGAATAATTTATCATCGCTGAAAATATTTTTCCTTTAGTTGAGTTCAAAACAGAGGTAATAAGGTCTTTCATATCAGGAAGATCAAACTTAGTTTTTTCAACAAGGATTAACAAAATTTTTTCCGCCTCGGGCAAAAGTTCAGGGCCAAAAGCATGGTTATCATCTTTTGTGCCATCTTCAATGAGTTCGGCTATTCGAGAAATAATCCAATTTCTATAATTATAATCCTTATACTCTTCATTCCAAAAATCGTCTGATGTAAGTAATTTGGATATAAAATCAAAAACTACTTGCCAGTTAAGTTCTTTCTTTGAACGCCAAGCTTCATTTAAACCCAACAATAATGCATGTTGGTATATCCGCGGAACGTTTAGGAACGGCTTTATATTGTTTGTAAACTTTTCAGGATTTTCTGATACACAATCCCTGAACGTATCTGAAAGCCCTTCTATATCCATCCATCCTGTTATACCCTTAAAGTTTATAAGATATTCTGCTATTTCTTCATTTGATTTATTAAGAAGTTCATCTTTTGCTACTGGACTTTCATATCCCCACTTGGTTTCCATCCAGAAGTCAAAACCCGGATGATCAAGCTCTGCTGGATTTGTTTGGTCATACTTCTTATAGGATGAGAGCACATCTGAGTCTCTTGTACTTAAAAGAGCAGAAAGCCATTCTTTTTTTCGATACGCCAGTAACTTTTCAACTTGATCTTTATCATCTTTGATTTCTTCTGGTATGTAATACTTTTTAGATTCTATCCATTGTAGAACCTTATTAATTTGTTCCTTAGAAAAAGAAGAACAGTTACTTTTAAACAATTCGTACAACTCATGTTTAAGCTGGCTTTCTTCAAGTGGATTACCTTTCCAACTCCAGAATAACTCATTCAAATCTTTGTAGTGATAATTAATTATGTGAAGGGCTATCCTTTTAAAAATAGGATAGTCTTCTTTCAACAGATTCTTTATTTCTTCTTTTATTTTTTGAGGTTCAGAAAGTTCAAACATATCTCTGACAAAGTGAACCAATTGACATTCATACCTATCAGGAAAAGTTGTTTGAGGATGGTCTTCAATTGTAGGAATCCAGACATTATTAAATTGAGACTCATCCTCTTTTACAATTGATTTTATTTTGTTTATTGCAATTCTTGCGGCTTCAACGCCACATAATTTAGCAATTTGAGGTTTATACTTTTTAAAAGCTTCCTTAAGCCAATATTCATCCATTGTGGAGGTATATTCATAGGTTTCTTTTTCTCCAAAAAGTGGTGGTTTCTTCTTTATCTTTCTGTAATCCAAAATAACATCTAACAATTGCAAGATAAGATTACCTGCTTTTTTATCAACCAATTTAGACAGAATGGTTTTGCTGATTTCAGATGCTACTAATGTCGTATCCCATTTTGATCTTAATGCTATTCTTATGAATTCAACGTGGTCTTTAGTTATTTTTTCAATTGGAAGTGAAAAGATTATTTTTACCATTGCCCAATCTGTTCTATAATTCTCAATTCTCTCCCCTTTTTCATTACGGAAATTTATTATTGGATTGATAATTTCAACCAAAGTATTTGTTATTTCTTCAGATGGAGTTTTTTCATTTTTTGCTGCGACATTCTCCAAATATCCAAGAACATTCCAATATGGTATAGTGAAATATCCTTTCTTATCGGACACCTCTTGTGGTGGAGGATTGTTTTTTGGATCAAAATACCCTCTTTCTTTCAATGGTTTTAACCAGGGAAAAGGATTAGGGGATGATGCAAGTTTTTTGAAAAAATAATTTCTCTGTGGTTCATCGTTTCTTATAATCTGAAAAATCCTTTCTGCTTTGGTCTCAGTATAGTTATTGGCAGCATCTTCAATTTCCTTATATGTATCATACAAATAGGTTGAAACCTGATTTATCTCTCTATTCCAGCTTTTGATTACATCGTAAAGTTGCCCGTATCCTTTCTCATCTTTCTCATATGGAAGAACTTCAATACCCATTGAATTGTAATAATGCTGTTCAAATTCAAGGATGTTCTCTTCACCTCTATAAAAGGGAAGAAGAATAAAGTGTTTCAACTCTTTTCCTTTTTTAGGGTCAAATTTTGTTATTAAAAAATCAAGCAATTCAAATTCTGCCATTCCATATCCAACAAATAGTACCGTATATTCTCCAAATATTTTTTCCAAAAACATTCTGAATGTTTGATTATTGTAACGCTTAATATACTGAGGTACTGTGAAAATAAGTGAATTTTTATCTTTAATAGAACCGTGAATATGATAAAGTTTGGATCTATCTATATTTGAAGGATTAAAGTCTTCTTCTCTATATACAATCTGTGTTGGTTCAAATTTACTATCAAAGTGCTCATCCACATTTGTTGTAATGAAAAGTCCGCGTAAGCGATATAATTCATCATAAATATTTTGAGACATGAGGAGTTCTTCATCCGCTTTAAGAGAGCTCACGAGTTCCTCATAAAAGATATTTTCAAAACCATTATTTTTTAATAAATAATAACAGATAGTAATAGTTTTCTTGGGATCCTTGTTTTGAATAAGAGTTTCTCTTTCTTTAAAGTTTATAATTCTAGAACCATCTTTCTTTTTAGCCGAGAAACATCTCTCGACAAGATTTCGAGCAAGTTGATCCCAACCCATGCAGCCAATTAACCGTGATACTCCTGCTCCAATGAAGACAGCAAGAGTTTCGTTATTCACAGCTTCAACAATTTCTTTTGGAACTGGTGGTATTTTTGGTATCATATTATTACCTCATTAATAGATAGTTGTGGGCGCAATTGCAGATAACGTAGAATAAGCGAAATATTTATTCACATAATTTCCATTTTTAGAGTTAAAATGAAATATTTTTATTTCATTTCCCATTACTTTAACATGCATTTAGACATTAAAAATCTTACGCCATCTGAAAGATATGAGCTTGTAGGAAAACTGATAGAGGAGATAAAATTAAGAAAATATTCTTTTCAGACGGGAAAAGCGTATATTTCTGTTGTTAAAAGATTCTTGAAATCTGGCAAAAGCTCTCGTGATTTTCTGCTTTCCTATTCAAATAAAAGCAGATCAACAATAAGGCAGGCATATTTTGCTCTAAAATTCTTTTATGAAAATGTGTTGCATGAAAGATTTAATGAAAAGATACCATTGGTAAAAAAGAAGGTGAAATTGCCCATTGTGTTAAGCAGGGAAGAAATAAGTAAAATGATTGAAATAATGGGTAACATCAAGCACAGGCTTATTTTAATGTTCCTTTATTATGCAGGTCTGCGTTTAGATGAAGTTGTAAATCTAAGATGGCAGGATATTGATTTTGATAGGGACGTTATTCATATTAAGAAATCTAAAGGAGAAAAAGAAAGAGTAGTATTCTTACACCCAAAACTGAGGGGTTTGCTGGAATTGTATGGTATAAAAAAATACGGCTTGGTTTTTAGATCGCAGAGAGGCAGTAAATACAACAAAAGAACTGTACAGCAAATAGTTAGAAATGCTGCAGAGAAAGCAGGAATAAAAAAGAAAGTTACGCCACATGTTCTGAGGCATTCTTTTGCCACTCATCTGCTTGAAGGGGGAGCGAATATAAGATATATTCAACAATTACTGGGACATAAAAATTTGAAAAGCACGCAAATATACACACATGTGGCAAATAAAGATATTAAGAAGCTTGCAAATCTCTTATAAAACAAAATTTGCTTTACCCTAAATCCTTCTATAAAGATGCAAGATAAAAATGAATGTTATCTCTATCAGAAAATATGCCTTTTTAAGAAATCTTGGTTTTCTTCATATTTTCTATCTAAGAATTCTGAGAAATATTTTATCCTCTCACACCTCATACCCCATCTCTACCATTTTTTCTGGAAGATAGACATCGGTAACATAATCCAAGCCATATTTTGCCAGTGCTTGCTGTTCTGCCTTCTTTTTTATTTCTAATTGCAATTTTATTTCATTTATCCAGAATTCGTCTTGGAAGCGAGGGTCTTTCAATTCTGATTTTAAAGCAGAGATATCTTCTTTATTTAATTCATCAGACGGAAGTTCATAGTTCAGTATATCTGAAGGAGTGACACCTAAGAATTGAGCTGACGGAGTAGCTAAATACTCAGAAATGTGCGCTGTTTTTATTGCTCCATAAGCGACGGAAGCATAAATTCTATAACTCCATGGATCCCCATCTGTAAATACAATTACTGGCAGATTAAGTTCTTCATTCAATCTTTTTATAAAGCGTCTTGTGCTTCTTGCTGGCTGTCCTTTTAGATGCACCAAAATACTGTTGCTTTTCTCGTCAAATCTGTTTTCAACTAAGCGGTCAAACATACCTCCTGTTTCAACTGCTATAACTTTATCCGCTGATGTCTCAACAAACCTCAATTTTTCTTTTTCAACATTGTAAGGAATGCTGTAACCACTATCTCCTACATCATCCTGACAATGTATTCTTCTTTTTTCTCCTCCTCTTGTTATCTCCTCTATTACAATATTTCCTATAACTCTTGCTCCATCCTCTTCTGGGCGGAGCTTAAAATCCTCTCTCAACTTTTTTGTCATTATCTCCAAATCTTCGGCAAGTTTATCTGATTCATCTTGGCTCTCAAATTTTGCATTTTTCCATCCTTCAGAAATATAATACAATTCTCTGAGAGTTGATGTTTTATTCTGTTCAATCATCTGGCGTATGAAATCTATCATGTACATTGTCCTCAGCAACATATAGGCACTGGGAAGTGATGTTGCGGATCTCTTTATAAACTGACTACCATACTTCCACACTCTATATCTCTCATCAAAAATTATATTTGTTTTTGTTCTCGCAGGCAATTCAAGAGATGGAACTCTTGAATTTTCTAAATCTTTGTATATTTTTTCTGCTATCTTTTTTAATTCATTTAATGCGCTTTCATTTAAAGTACTCATCCTTCACCCTCCCATTTTTCAGCTCCAACAACATTCACTGGATTTATTCCAGAAATATAAAGATTATTTTCTTCAAAATCATAGCTGTCCTTATTCAATTTAAAGCAATATTCAATTTTTTCAGATGGCTTAATGCTTACCCTCCATTTTATCACTTTCTTCTTCATTTCAGCTGGTTCAGGAGAAACTTCTGCAACTTTTTCTTTATCTGGAATTTCAGCATATAAAATGAAATTTTGAGAACTATCCTTATAATTTATTATTCTTATTCTGCTTTCAAGCATGCCATTTTTTTCAGTGATTTCATCCTCAATCCATACAATATTCATTATCTGGCTTATTATGCTGTCAATGGATGGAACAGGTTTTCCAACCATCTCTGCAGATTTTCTTGCTATCTCTGGAAGAATTTTAGATATTAGCAAAAATTTGTTCTTAACCTTCTCCTTCTTCTCCTTCTTTGATAGATGGCTCTTCATTTTTCTTGCACATTGCTGCAAAGATAACTTTATCTCCTTCTTTATTTCATCAATATGTGCTATTGCCTCTTTTGATTCTGAAGTAAATGGTATATTTACTGAGGCAACATGAACAAGTATAATTGCTGGTCCATAAGGTATTCCCCTCCCTCCCTTCTGCTCAAGTCCATAACGTCGCCAGTCAATGTCTTTAATGACTTCTGTTATAACACATCCTCCTTCCTGATACAAAAGAGGAACCCTATTTGCAAATCTGAGTATCTCAACCCTCTCATCTTTTGGTAAATTCCCTCCATAAACTATCCCAGTTTCCACCATAAATGGCGTGCCAGAAAAAACGCTTGGCTGTCTCGTATCTGTAGATATAAATTCTGGTGAGAGCATCATTGTTTCCTTCCTCAATCCCTTCTTTATATATATCTCTCCTATGGGCGAAAGGCAGTCGGTAGGAGGTGCCATCATTTTTACCTTTTTGAAAGATTCAATCAACTTTTTTGCCTCCTCAAGTCCAATTTCATTTGGATTTTTGTTTTCCAGTCCAGCTATTTTGGCTATTTCTCTTGCCTTGTTTATACTTACAGATGAAAATTCATTTGCCAGAAAAGTTGTCAATTTTTTTGCCTTTGTGTCCTTGCACATTTTAAGAAGAGTTCCAAGTTCAATTCCATGCAAATGTGGCTTTATTTCTTTTGGTTGTTCCGGAAGTTCATCAACCACCCTCTCAAAAATTATTTCATTTCCATCTGGTTCTATAAAAACGATGGAAGTGTGAGGATTAACAATTGCTGTACTTCTGAGATATTCATAAACAGATTGTTTTCTGTTTTTAACATATTTGCCTCTAACAAAAAGTTCTATTTTCGTTCCACTTTTCTTTTCCCAGTGAACCATCTCCTCCTTTATTATCCTTGGCAAATTTTTCTTTGTATCTATGATAAGCTCTATCCTGTGGGCTGGAAAACCTTCTCCAATTTTTGACGTTATTACAGTAGGCTTCCCAGTAGTGAGTTGCGAGTATAAGACAGCTGCGGAAATTCCTATTCCCTGCTGACCCCTTGATTGCTTCAGGCTATGGAAGCGGGAGCCATATAAAAGTCTGCCAAAAACATGAGGAATCTGACTCTTTACTATGCCTGGTCCATTATCTTCTACAGAAACTTTGTATTCATCTCCATACTCCTCTATTTCTACCTTTATTTCTGGAAGTATTCCTGCCTCCTCGCATGCGTCCAATGCATTGTCCACTGCTTCTTTAACGCATGTTATTAAAGCCCTAGTTAAGCTATCAAAACCTAATATTTGCTTGTTTCTTTCGAAAAATTCAGCTATGGAAATCTGGCGTTGCTTCTTTGCTAACTCTTCGGCAACAGGCATTTTATGATATATATGCCTAATCATATAGATTTTTCTATTTATTCACGTCTCTGGTATAAATGCTCATTCAGCTTTGAATATTTCCAGACATTATTTTATCGAGTAGTACATCTATTACCTCTTCAGGAAGAATCGTATTGTCTGAGATGCGCTCTTTTATTTTCTGCTCTGAATGACGAACTAATTCTTTTAAACAAATAGATGCTTTTCTTGCCTCTTCCTCAAAATCAACTCCTGTGATCATAGGTAGAAAAATACAAGATGGATGGTCAGAGCTAAAATAAACTGTATTATGGGCAATTTGAGACTTGCCATTTTCTCCAATAGATGCTTTCGTATTTGGATTTGCCATAAAACGTGGCGAATTTGATGAAGAAATGGAAACACGAATTTTGTGACCGGTATTCCATATATATGAAGTGCTCCATAAATCAACTTCAATTTCATATATCTCACCTGGCTTCATGAATTCCCAGTGATCAAACCCATTTCTATTCCTCATTCTTAAAATGCCATCTGTTATTAACATGGAACGACCATCTGGATATACATCACATAATTTTACTGTGAAATCAGTATCTGGACAGTCAGATGAAACATAAAGCCTTGCCTTTATACGCCCTGCTATCCACACCGGCTTTTCAAGTTTTGGACTCGTAAACACAAGAACATCTTCTCTTTCCTCAGTAATTCTCTGGTCATATGGACCTTTGGCCAGATATAAATTTTGTCCTCCAATGGTTGGTACAGGTTGCTCTGGATTGTAGGTGTATGTATGAGATGTCGATGACGAAGGTAATGTGGCGAGTAGTGAACCATTACCATAAAAATAAAAGGGAGTGTTATTATAGGGGAGAGGTGGCCATTGCTGAGAAATTAGCCAGCGGTTTCCAGGAGCATTCTTATCGTCAACATCTCCCATTACATAATAGATAACTGAAGGCCATTTATCAAAATCATTTGCTCCCCCCATTGTATACTCGTCTAACATGTCCATGAACATATTGAGAGAGAAATTATCTTTGGAATTTTCTGGATATTCAAGTTGTCCTTGTTTTAACTGGTTCACTGTATCATGTGCCCATGCTCCCATTACAAGTTTTGATTTTCCTCTTGCTCCCTCGCCCCCCAGATACTGATATCCCAGAAATCCATCAATTGTTCCCTGAGCAAAAATATCATACCATCCTCCAAGATGAATTGCTGGAACATTTACTTGTCCCCATTTTTCATCCAAACTTACATTTGTCCAGTAATCTAGAGTATAATTTTCATGTGCAAACCACTCAGGAAGTATAAACGTGCTATTCTGTCTCTCAAGCCATCCTTCCATCAATGATTTTCGAAACTCCCCTCCCTGGAATATAGCATAATGATGAAGGTTTGGATTGGCTCAGTATCTCCGCAAGTAAAAATTTTAGAAAAAATTAAGCCCTGGGAGAACATCTTATCCAAGGAGGGGATAGGATGTCAAGCCCCAGGACCAATAATAAATTCTTCAGGAAAATAAATAGATTTTCCTTTGGTTTTGTAGAAGGAAAAATTAATTTTCATGAAAAACATAATTCATTGTATGATGATAGAGATATGCTGCAAACTCTCCTCTTTCTTTCCATTAGAAATAGATATCCTGAAAATGGATGTAAAAGATGTAAGGAGATAATAGGAAAATCACCAGATGCGG
>DRIF01000005.1 GCA_011052825.1 Thermoplasmatales archaeon | reverse complement strand
AATTGATGAATTGTTGTACATGTAATCTGGATTATGCTTTGTATACATTGATATTCCATCATCGCTTGCATTTATGGTGTTATTCCGTATTATGTAATCTGGCAATCTTGCAGAAGAATTGCCATACAGTCCATCTCCAACATTTTCATTATAATACTCTACATAAATTGCATCTCTATCAAATGCATTCAATGCAGGATTATTTTCTATATAAACATCTCCTATGAAAAGAGAAGAGTTGTCAAACATCGCATTTGCCACATAATCGTAATAGACACATATTGCATATGAAAAAGATAAAATATTTACTGTATTACCGTCTATTTTTGTATCACCTATAACAATACTTGTATTATTATACATGTAAGTGCCAATATTGTGGAGATAATAAAATACGCCATCCCCATAGAAAATATTATTGTGGGAAATAATGAAATCACCTATAACAATGCTTGCATTGTCATACATATAAGTGCCAATACCACGAGGTCCCGTATCTATACCATAATCTCCAGAAGTTACATTATTGTCAAGAATGCACCAGTTCCCAATCATAGCCATTGCATTGTCGTACATGTAATATCCAATCCAATATGGTAATAAATACAAGCCCTTGCCACCGACTTCTATTTCATTTCCAATAAATTCAAATTCTCCAGTACAAAAATAGGAGTTGTTATGGATATTACATGCCCACTTATTAGTATAGAAATATATTCCATCTTCTGTTGCATTTATTGTATTATCATTTATTGCGAAATCTCCTATAACGACACTTGCATTATCAGATAGGTTATATCCAACATAACGGAAGTATTCGAAATAGATTCCACTTTTGCAGCTCACATTATTCTTTACTATTTTGAAATTTCCTATGATGCAGGATGAATTACGACTCATGTTATATCCCCAGTATTCTGCACATATGTGAATACCATCATAGTTATCGTTTGCGGTTATGTTATTGTTATGGATGATGAATTTTCCCACACCAATGCTTGTATTCTCATACATCTCATATCCTAAATATCCTGCATAGAAATAGATGCCATGCTTGCCTGAATTAATTATATTATTTGAAATGTTGGTGAATCCTAGGACGGCGGTGGCGTTATCATGCATAATTGCTCCAAAACCTTCCGGGCTTATGTATATTCCAAGGGATGAACTGTAAATTTTATTTCCATTTATAATTAAATCACCAAATATGCCCGTAGTGTTTCCATTCCACAAGCCAGCACTATAATAGTCTGTAGACACCCCGCCTAATAATTGATTCAGCATGATGTTTTTATTTATTATGACATCACCAGCACTAACATTTACATCGGTTAAATCATAAAAATCACCCGAGAAATCAACGGCTCCCCAACCTCCATAAATTTTGTTATTGCTTATGTTTACTGTGCCTGCAGAAATATTTCCACCATACAAATCACCGATTTCTTCACTTATATGGACTCCTATAGCATTGCTTCCATTCATGTAAAATGTATTATCCCATATCGTTATATTTCCTATTGTAACATTATATGGTCCATTGCCATTATAATCCAAGCTAATATAGGCAAAAATTGTCTTATAGTCCTTATTCATATAAAACTTATTCTTTTCAACAATTCCATCATATATGGTATAATCTTCAGTTGGTCTTTCTTCGATATTCCAGCGGAATCCAATTCGATCATACCAGAATGTATTATTGGCAATATAAAAACCAGAAGCATTGCATTTTATTCCATAGCTTGAATTTGTTATATTGAATCCTATAATGCTCACATTGTTTGCAGTTATGTTGAAAGCAATGCCACCCATTCCATCAATTATTGGCTTTGAGCCATTTATTAATGTTATTTCTTTGTCAATAACAACATTTTCCTTATACGTTCCGTCATGAACAACTATTGTATCTCCGTTGCTCGCATTATCTATTGCTGATTGAATGTAATAATACCATCTATCCTGATTTAAGTTATACACTCTTGCTACCAATGGTAGCCAATCTCCACCCTTTGTAATATTTCCTCCTGCATTATAAGGTAGATTTGTATCTCCCAAGCCATCTCCATCTGTATCTGTGCCGTTATAATCACTCCAGTAATTTCCTCCTATATACGGGCCACCAACAATATTTGTGCCTGCTGTCTTGCTTACATTCCATATGTTGTTTATGTTGTTTCCCCCAACATATGCATTTATAATGTTATCAAAATAGTTGTTGTAAATTGTGTTGTTAGATGGTACTGCATATATATTTCCTCCTATCAGTATTCCATAATCATTATTAATAATCACACAATCGAAAATTGTGTTATTCTCACAAGAACCGAAAAGGGTAATACCCGCAAAATTAGAGTATGCAAAATTGGAAGACACAGTATTATTATCTGAATAGTGAAGATAAATACCTAATTCATGTTCACTATTATTAAGGATGGTGTTATAAGAAAGGGTATTATAATGAGAATATGTGAGATAGATACTATCATTATATAGTATATTATCCATTAGATTATTATTTGAAGAATGTTCTAATTTTATACCCGTGCCCCAGTTAGAAATTGCTGTGTTATTCATTATAGTATTATTATTTGAATAACATAGGTAAATTCCCTGAGCAAGATTAAACAAAATGTTATTAGAGATGATGACACTCCAATTAGAAAATTGAAGTTGAACTCCAACAAAGTTAGTGGAGAGGTTATTATATGAAATATTATTAAAGGTAGAGTTGAAAAGATAAATTCCAATATATTCACTTGATATTATAATATTTTTGAGTACGAGGTTATTATTTGCTGCTCCGCCCCAAGTTGTGTTTGAATGGCCTATTCCTATGCCATAAGTGTTGTTGTAAATTGTATTTTTTATCATTGTATTATTATTTGCATTTCTTGAAAGCAGAATTCCATATTCTGCCCCATATACAGTATTATTCCATATTTCATTATAAAATGAATTGTTCCACAATTCTATATTATCTATTTCATTGTTGTATACAATATTTGATGAAATATTGTTGTAATTGGAAGAACTGAAAACAACAATTCCAGCGCTGTTCCATTCTGCTGTATGATTGTAGACAGTATTGTTATAAATTGTGTTGTTTGATGAATGTGAAAGTTGGATTCCCCAGAGCGTGTTGTTATATATTTCACATCCTGTTATCCCGCTTTTATTAACATTTTCAAATTTAATCCCAACTCCATTTCCACCTGTACAGTTGTATATATTGCAATTCCTTATTGTAACATTTTGAATTGTAAATAATGCATTATGAACATAAATTCCTGTTGAGGAATTTGTAATATCAAATCCTTCAACTGTTACATTATCAACAACAATAGTTATTGCTATTCCTCCCATTCCATCTATAATAGGAGATGAACCTGCCTTCAGTATCAAACTTTTGTTCACCAAAACATTTTCCCTGAAAACAGATTCATAAACAATTATCGTATCTCCATCAATTGTATCATTATCATTTATTGCAGATTGAATTGTCATGAAAAGTTCTCCTGTTCTTAAATTTTGAACTGGCATCGGAAGTTCTCCAAGAGGAGCAAAAATGCTGAATGAAGTTATATTTGCATATACATAATTGTCTGCAATGCTAACATTATTTGGCTGGCTTACCATCTCCCATGTTGTCCCATTATACCTCCACATTCTTAGAGTATCCTCCTCAACAAGCCCTAACTCAGCATCTTCATAATAAATGCTTATATTTATCCACGAATTTGCTGTAATATTAGTTATATTCACATACTTTCCTATATCCCCCATGCCAGCAGGGTTTGGAGGAGGCGAATCAACTCCCCTTACACGAATTCCATTGTCGAAGGTAAATGACATACGTGTTGGATAACTTGCTACACTTAAATTTTCAACTATATTGCCATGGCTGTCATCATCTGCAGAAAAAGCACTGTATAACTCATTAAAAGCGGTATCATTATAAAAGGCGTTGCCATTCTGATGATAACCATACATGTAAATTCCAATTTCATTATTAGAAAAATTGGAGTTTGAAATTGTGTTGTAGTCTGAGGTAAATAAATATATTCCTGTATCGCCTCCAGTACATATTAAATTGGAGAGATGATTATTATTCGAATATTTCAGCCATAATCCGTAGAAATTATTTGATGAGTTTATATATGTTAGAGTTGCATAATCAGTTTCGCTGAGAATAATTCCATTGTTATCAAGGTTGGCAGAGCCTTCAATTGTAATGTTTGTAAAAACAGAATAATCTGCATTCCACAGTATCAATTCAGAGAACGTGGCATTTGCAATGTTGACATTGGAATCATAGTAGGCAATTGGTCTATTTCCAGAGCCAGTTGTATTTTCTATTGTATTATAACTTGCTGAATAAATATTGATATCCCAATGATTATTCTCCATTGCAGTATTATTTTTCAAAACGTTATAATCTGAGAAATAAAGATAAATGCCATCACTATTATAAGAACAATTATTCTCAATTAGAGTGTTATAGTCAGAATATACTGAATAAATACCATAGTAATCATTGAAAAATGCAGTATTATTTATTAGGATGTTGTTATTTGAATAATCCAGGTATATTCCATATATACTATCAGATGCGTTTACATTGGAAATATTACAATGAGTAACATAATAAAGATGAATTCCTGCATGAAGACTTTGAGCACCTTTCACTGTTAAACCACTTATGTTAACCCAGTTTGCATTTACATAGAATACATCGTCGTTAGTAAATGATTGAACTATGCAGTTTGCAGAGCCATTTCCTATAATGCTAACTGTTTTTCCAACATCAACATTTTCATTATATGTTCCATTGAAAATATATACAATTCCTCCCTCATTAACAGCATTTATACCATCCTGTATTTTGTTAAAATGGTCATATTGCCATCCCACTGTTGAAGCATCAAAATCATCATCTACATAAACTACTGATGGATCATAAATATAGAAGGAATATATGGCTGTTTTATTTGAATTTGAGGATGTATCATTAGCCCATATGAAATAATGATATGTTCCAATCATTGAATAAGTAGCATTGTAATAATAGCTTCCACCATTCATTGAAAAATTGTGATAACTGTTATCTGGATATGTTATATTTACTTTAACAACATTTACTGCAACATTATCTGTAACGTTGCATGTTATGTTGACATAGCTTCCTGTTTCCTGAATTTGTGGAGATGCAGACACATTTCTAATTTCGGGAAGAGTTGTATCATGGATAGTGAATGTATATGTTGCTGAAACATTTGAATTTCCTGAAGTATCGTTTGCCCAAATGAAATAATGATATGTGCCTAGTATTAAATAAGTCACATTGTAATAATAGCTTCCAGTATTCATTGTTGTATTAACTGGTGTAAAGCCAGGTGGTCCAGTAATATTTACTTTAACAATATTTACCCCACCAGCATCTGTAACGTTGCATGTTATGTTGACATATCCACCAACTTCTTGAGGATTTGGACTAGCTGTTATATTCTCTATTTGTGGAGGAAGTGTATCATTTATGGTAAAAGTTCCATTTTGGGGAGATGCAGGAATTACATTACCTTGAGGAGTGGCGTCATGAATTAAAATATGGGTGAAGTTCAAAGGAGAAGTTTCTCCAGGAACTCCAACTGCCTGTAGTGTAATATTTGCCAACACAACGTCACCACTCAGATTTCCGAAAATTTTTGTTCCACCTGCTCTTGCCCATCCATTGCTGTTGTTAATTTCAGAAACTAAAAGGTCGAAATCTCCGCCGGAAAACGAAAGAACATTTACCACAGAAGAATCAAAAGATAAATTTATTTCTGCATCACCCATATTTGTAACATTGTAAATCATTATGGGAATTGTAATACTATCTCCGGCATCCACTAAACAATCCTGTATTGAAACTACTGTTCCTGTTCCCCCGCCTGCTCCGCCATCTATTCCGCTAAGGAATACCCATAGCAACAGAATAAAACATCCCAAAAATATTTTATTCCCAATAATTTTTTTCATATTTTCACCTAATTGTGTAAATATTCTGTGTTTTTTAACTTTTTCATGTTGAAGCGTTACTTAGCTTTGCAGGAAATAATATTGAAATGCTAAAATAAATCTCTCTTGTTCAAGAATCCGTGTCCACTAATAATAAAAATACATAAAGAGTAAGTATAAAAGTGACCCATCCATCTTTTAATAGGAAAATAATTGTCAAAAGCTCTTGTTTTATCTTTTATTGTTTCAATAAATCTTTCTACATAATTTCTGATCCCACTAGAAACAATTTTTATAATAAATGCCATATCTTCTTGATATCGGATACCATAATTCATATTATACATTTAACAAAAACTGGAAACATCTGAGAAAAGAAAAATATTTAAATAATTAATAAATAACTAATTCCATGGTAAAACCAAAGTATACTGGTTTTTTGGTTTTGGCACTGATAATTGGCAACGTTTTTATAAGCGGCTGTTTGCAAGAAGAACAAGAAAAACAATCTAAAACAGAAATAAATCTTGAAAATAATGGTCTAAAAGTTAAAATATCACCAACAAATGATAGCAAAGTAAGTGGAGTGATAACTGTAACCTTAGAGGGCATTCCTTCTGAAGCAACCAAAATACTTGTTTCCATGTCACCACAGGGCTTTCAAGGCGACTTATACAATGACTCAAATGTCATAATTCAATGGATAGATAACCCCTCTGCTGGACAGGAAATTTTATTGGATACAACGAAAGTCGAAAATGGAGTTTATAACATAGGAGCAGCAGCAACTTATGAGGGAGCCCCTGAGTCAAGTCCCTGGATTGCATTAGTTCAAACTCAAGTTAATGTGCAGAATTGAGAACTACAAACTTTCTCAGCGAATATTTAAAGATTTCATGCTGTTTGAGACCATCCAATAATTCAGGTTTAAGCCCAGATTTTTTGTTTTAATTCCGTTGAATTTTGCTGAAGATTTAGCAAAATTTTGTTCAATACAAAATAAAAAATGAATGAAAAGATGGGAATTCTTTAATTTTCTCTATATTCCCAAATAATTGTTTATCTCTGGTTATAGCAATTTGTATCGTTCAGCGTAATTTCAGCGTAAATTTACAAATAAATTGCACCAAGCTTTATTTTTGAAATATTGAATGATGTTATGATGGCAAGCAATCAATATTACCCCTTTCAACTTATTT
>DRIF01000004.1 GCA_011052825.1 Thermoplasmatales archaeon | reverse complement strand
TGTTGTTATTGTAACTCATAACATGCAACAAGCAGCAAGAGTAAGCGATTACACAGGCTTCCTGTATCTTGGGCAATTGATTGAATTTGGACCTACAAAACAGATATTTAAGAATCCACAAGAGGAACTTACTGAGAGATATATTACGGGAAGGTTTGGATAATAGGTGGTAAAAAATGGTTGAAAAATTTCATGCAGAATTAAAAGCGTTGAAAAAGGAAGTATTAGAAATGGGAGAGCTGGCTAAAAATATGCTTCAAAAATCGGTTGAATCTTTAAAAAACCAAGATACTGAATTGGCGGACTGGGTTCTATCAAAAAAGAGAGGAATTATGGATATGGATGATGATATAGAGCAACGTGCCCTCACACTACTCACTCTTTATCAACCCATGGCTAAAGACATGAGAACAATAGCATGCATTTTAAAAATGATTACATATCTAACAAGAATTGGGCGGTATGGAAAGGATATAGCGAATGTGGCAAAGGAGTTATCTACGCATCCTCATATAGCTAAACTAGTAAGTATACCTTATATGTGTAATATTGTATGTGGGATGATTGAAGATACTCTTAAAGCATTTGAAACAGAGGATTTATCTTTAATCCAAGATTTTGCAGAAAGGGATGACAATTTGGATACACTAAGATACTCCATATTCAGAGAATGCCTAACTTATATGATGGAAGACCAAAAGAATATCACACGTTGTGCACATTATATGATGATTGCTCGTTATTTGGAAAGATGCGGAGACCATGCATGTAAGATTGCTGAAAAAATTCATTTTATGGTGACAGGTGAACGGATTGAAGTAAAATAATGGTCAATAGATTATTAAAAATGTCGAAGGAAAGTATTAACAAACAAGTTAAGATGCAGGCTTGGGCACTTTGCGGCGCTTCGCAACCTTGCCCCTAACGGGGGTCACTTAACAGGATGATATGTGGTTCGCTTACGCTCACCCAAACCCTTACAGGCTTCGCATACCAGCAAAATATTTGAAGATATTGTATTGAGAGAAGAAAACAGGATTGCTGGCATTGTTGTTAACTGGACACCTGTGGAATCCTTGCCCCGCCAGATAACATGTGTTGATCCAGTAGCATTGGAAGCAAGAGCTGTAATTGATGCAACAGGTCATGATGCAAATGTTGTAAAAAAATTGGAGGAAAGGGGAATGATAAAAACAAAAGGATTTGGAGCAATGTGGGTGGAAAGGGCAGAAGATTTGATAGTTGAATATAGTGGCGAAGTTCATCCTGGTTTGTTTGCATGTGGTATGGCTGTGTCAACTACTTATGGACTTCCAAGAACAGGACCAACTTTTGGTGCCATGCTTCTCTCTGAAAAAAAAGTTGCTGACGAAGTACTAAAAAAATTGAGATGAATATTTATTCAATCCCATCCCATATCTTAGTTTATTCTCCTGAAAATGATGGTGTGCTAGATTTTGGAGAAATTAATGGTTATATTAGAGAAAAATTCATGAATATAAAAGTGGAGGCAAGAGAAAATTTTTTTGAATTCATTAAAAAATTTATATCAGAAGAAGCTGAGAAGAAAAATCTCAATTATATCGCCAAAAGAATTGTTGAAGCAAAAATAATAGATGTGGGAAGAAAAGAATGCAAAAGTGAAATTCTTCCAGGAGAAATAGAATATGAGAGGAGATTTATGGAGGGGAAAACAAAATCTGTTGGCATTTTGTATGATGGTATAAAACTGAGCTTATTATACAGAGGATTTATTCCATATAAAGAAAAAAACTGGAACTATTGTCATATTATATTTACAAATCGATTGCTTGGAACATGGGATGAAAATGATAGAAGATACCACGCTCGTGCAAGCGTATATGCCTTTCCTTCCTTAATTTCGATTACAGGGATTGTTGAAGCTCCTGCAAAACCAAGAGAATTTTATCTTGATTTGTATGCAGGGAAGAGTGTTGATATTATTAAAGAGGAATACAGGGGAAGATTTATCGATTATGATGATGAAAGATTGACAGAAGTTGCTAAGGGATATGTTATGCAGGCAATATTTTTTCATATAACTGGTGAAGCATTCTGTAATGATGTTAATTGCAGACTTTTCAATGCTCACTGGCAGGAAGAACTAATAACCTCACAAATTAAAAGTAAATATGAGTTTTGCAATATGCATAAGAAAATGCTGGAGGAAATAAATGAGAGGGAAAATGAATAGATATGAAAAACATATACTGCTAAAGGAAATTGGTAAAAAAGGACAGGAAAAGCTTTTAAGCTCGAGAGTAGCAATAATTGGATGCGGAGGTTTAGGAAGTGTAATAGCAACAAATCTGGCGAGGGCTGGCGTTGGAGAGATAAGAATAGTTGATAGGGATTATGTTGAGATTGATAATCTGCAAAGGCAGATTTTGTTTGATGAAGAAGATGCTGAAAAAAGAGTGCCAAAAGCTGTCTCTGCTGTTGAGAAACTGAGAAAAGTTAACTCTGAAATAAATCTTATTCCTATTGTTGAAGATGTTAGCCCGCTCAATATTGAAAAAATAATAAAGGATGTTGATGCTGTTGCAGATGGAACAGATAATATGGAAACGCGATTTTTAATTAACGATGCATGCATAAAATATAGCATACCTTGGGTATATGGAGCGGTTATTGGGACGGAAGGAATGACAATGAATATTTTTCCAGGAAAAACTGCTTGTCTCCGATGTTTCATAAAAAATATTCCATCTCCAGGGATATTGCCGACTTGCGAGACAGCAGGAATTCTGAATACCGCTGTAAATGTTATTGCGTCTATACAATCAACAGAGTTAATAAAAATTCTGACAGGTAAAAAATTCAGGAGAGAGGCAATTCATTTTGATGTGTGGCACGGAATATTCACCCCGATAAAGGTGAAAAAGCTTTCTTCATGCATTTCATGTGGAAGAAAAATTTTTGAATTTTTAGATGGAAAATATACAAAATATACAGATTCAACAGTTTTGTGTGGGAGAAAGGCTGTTCAAATAAATCCAAATCTGGAGAAGGAAATTTCCTTTGAAGTTTTGTATGAAAAACTTAAAGACATAGGAAATGTGGAATTTAATGAATACATGCTTCGCTTTCATAAAGATAAATATGAATTTATAGTTTTTAAAAATGGAAGGACAATAATAAAGGGGACAGGCGATAAAAATAGGGCAAAATCTCTGTATGCAAGATATATAGGGTTTTAAAATTTGAGACAAGCATAAATCTTATAAAAGAGTTGCCAATACTTCCTTCCAATGAGAATGAAAAAGACAAATCCTCAACTCCTTAAAACAATAGATTTGCTTTATGAGGCATCTCGCAGAAATAATACAGG
>DRIF01000003.1 GCA_011052825.1 Thermoplasmatales archaeon | reverse complement strand
TTGATGCATATTATTTTTTGAGGAAAGTCTTAGAAATGTGCGAAAATAAGCCGTTGATAGTAGTTGATAAAGGGCCGTGGTATAGATGGGCTTTACAAAGAATGGGTTTGCAATATAAGAATGAGACATTTGGAGAAAGGAATGCAATAGAAGGATGGTACAGTTTATTCAAAGCAAGGGTAAAAAGATTCTGGAAACGCTTTCCATTTCACTCTTCACTGGAAAGCGTGAAACGGTGGAGTGTAGTTTGGGCTTGTCTTTATAATTTGGAGGTGTTAACTTGACACTCTCAAAAAACCTTTGTAAAAAATTTTTAAATTATAGGGACTGAATGAATGATATGGTGCCTTTAAAAGAACGCTCCCATTTTCATCAGATATTTCTTCTGCTACTGTTATATTATCTTTTATAAGGAAAAACTTTGCATCTTTAATACCCTCACCATTTTGATTTACAATAGAAAACATTGCAACTCCTTCGGGTCTGCAAAAAATATGAGTAGAAACATCATTTTCCACATCTACTGCTTTAAAACCTATATATTGCCTTTCTTTTCTGAATAAAGGATTTTCTTTGTATACTTTTAGTAGATATCTCCCTTTATCCAGACCAGGAAAAATTATCTTTTTAGTTAATGAAAAATTTTTCCAATCAAACAATCCAAGAATAATTTTTATCTTCTGGATCAAAGTTGTATTTTCAAATTCCAGTTCCATTCCTTCAGATAACGGCAATCTCGAGACAGAACCTGAAGATGCCAACGAATTTTCTTTATAAACTTCTGCATAAAGATAAGAAAAATTTTTACCTAAAACTGCAGAAAGTGCAGAGCCTAATGGAAAAGATGGTGCAATATGCACGTAAGCAGTTAAATTGTATTTTTCCTCTTTTTCTTCATGAGAAACATTTCCTCTGAATATTGGCTTATATGGAACCATTTTTTGATAAATTTGAGATTCTGCGTCCACAGCCTCGTATCCACCTTTTTCAAAAGTAATAAATTCTGCATTAAAGGTTAGGTTCATTCCTTCTGGAAGAGTTGTATCATGCTTCCCTCCCTTCTCATAAGTATTTCTCGCAACAAAAACGCTACCCGCATCTGCTTCTAAACCAGGAAGTTTTACAACCTGCTGTACAGAGGTTTTTACCTGGAGACCGTCATTTTCTTTCAAAAATCCTGTATTTGATTGAAATATAAAACCATGTGTCTTTCCTGTTGCAGGATCATCTAAACAAATCCATGCTTTTTTGCCAATGTCGCAATCATCTCGTGTTGAAAGAATCCATTCTTCTTTTTCAGAAGATGGGTCAGGTGGAATTGAATATTCCTTAATTATACTATCTTCCCCATATACATGAAGGGAAGGAAGAATAACTCCAACATTCATCTTGTCAATTGTCGCGCTCCTGCTTTTGAAAGTCGACAGATGGGCATAAGTTCCATCTCTCTCAATATTTCCTTTTATCTCAATAGTTTGAAGCACTTCATGATTAACATTTGCGTCTAAACGCTTTACAGCAACAGGAGAATAATAATAGGTGTAGATGTTGTCAGTTTTTAAATTTCTCTCAGGAGAAATGCTTTTTATCCTCACCCTTACCATAAGATTTCCATCAACAATTATGTTTTTAGAGATTTCTGTAGCCCAGTCTGTCCCTGCTTCTCCCTTTATATCATCTGTTCCATACGTCATAGAAAAAGAAGCAAATTGATCTGCATTAACTGTTTCAAACTCTGTGGAATTTGGTTTTAATTTCACAACCAAGTGTGAAACACCATTTCCAAGTAATATTCCTTTCTGGCAAATTCCATATATCACATATCCATCCTGTATAATTTTATAATAATCGAAGTCAATTTTTTGTCCAGAAATGGGTTCATAAAAATAATGTGTATCTTCTATAGATACATGGTCAGTATATTGTGGTGGAGGAGTTTCAGATTCATCATATAAAACATAATATTTTTCTTTGCCATTTGCTTCTGGGGGTATAAGAAACACCAAACTACAAGCCCTTATATGGGCATCATCAATAAAATCCAAATCATATATCTGTGACTCTATCTCTGTAAATCCATAGCCATTGTCATAATAAACACGAACTGAACGCACTGTTTCATTTTTTGCCCAACAAGGATTTTCAAAATTTATTCTCATATCAACTGGCTGAAATTTTGCCATTTCCAGAGATGTATCAATTGGTATACTTATTTCCTGTTTGAAGGAAAAATCTTTTATTGCTGATGCATTACCTTCTTCTCCATAAAATTGAATGAATGACAGTATGATTGTGAAAATTAATAAAGTTACTGTAAATCTTTTTAGCATTGTATCATTATATGGGAAGTGCTTTTTAATATTTTATTTCAAAAGTTCTTTTATTTTTTTGAATAATTTTTCAGTTAAACAATTATTTCTTTCACTGTTTAGATAAATATAAATAGAAACAATTTCATAAAAATCATTTTAGTATAGCATGCTTTGTTATTTCTATGTTGCATGCTCTGTATTTTTTGCACCATCCTTCGCATTTCTCTGCCCATTCTTTCTCTTCGTATCTAAGAAAACATTCCTCACATACCCAGAATTTACCCTTTTTCTTCACCATTCTATCACTTAACAATCGTTAAGTTAATATAAAGATGCGATATAAGTTTTGTGGATTAGATGAAACTCATTTACAAAATTCTGGCTATTTTGCTTATTCTTTCCATATTGCTTTCTTATTTAGTTTTTACATCTTATGTAAAAAAATCTTCAGTAAAAGCACCAGATTTTGTTTTTACTGACACAGATGAAAACAAACACAACTTATCTGATTTTTTTGGAAAAGTTATATTACTGGATTTCATGGCGACTTGGTGCGACCCCTGTATAAAAATGATAGAGAATATAAAGGAGGTGAATGAGAGATATCCAGAATTGATAATTATATCCATAGATATTGACCCCACAGAGAGCATAGAAGAAATTAAAAAATTTAAGGATAAATATGGAGCTAACTGGCTATTTGTTTTGGATAAGGAGGGAATAAACAAAAAATATGGAGTGGTAGGAATACCAAAAACAATAATTATAAATCCTTCAGGTGAGATATCTTACTCCCATTCTGGAGTTGTTTCTCCCTCAAAATTATCAGATGAAATTGAGAAGGCAAAGCTTGGTTTTTCTCGCAATATTTTTTTATTTAATTTGGGACTGCCAGCAATTGCCATAATAGCGGGAATATTATCCTTTTTCTCTCCTTGCTCTTTTCCTCTTCTGCCAGCTTATATAGGGTATTATTTAGGCAGGAGGAAAATTGAGGAAAAAAAGAAAATTCAGTTGTTAGTGGAGGGAATAACTAAAGGAATACAACCTGCTCTCGGAATACTTTCTTTTTATGCTTTGATAGGCATTTCAATCATATTTTTGGGAGACAGCATAAAATATTTTTTACCTCTCTTTGAACCTTTTATTGGAGTAATTATAATTTTCTTGGGCATAATCATGATACTAAAACTTCCTGTTTTTTTAAAATTTTCATCCTCATTGACTACAAAGCTCTCACCTTTGATAGGGAATCAAAAATTTTCTCTTTTTCTTTATGGAATCATATATGGCGCCGCCTCAGCAGGATGCACCATGCCAATTTTTATTTCAACACTCCTCATTGCAATTTCTTTCGGTAGTTTCTTTTCAGGCATAATTATTTTCCTGCTGTATGTTGCAGGCATGATGGGGCTTATGATAGTGATAACAATTCTTATTGCCTTTTCTGCGGATGCAATTTCTAAATTAAAGCTCATATCAAAATACGTTGAGAGAATTGGAGGAGCATTGCTAATATTTGCTGGCTTACTCCTTATTTACTATTCATTCAGACTTTTCCAGAATTATCTGTTAAAAAGTAATAGAAATGTTTATCATATGGAGTAGCATACATTTATGCAAGGAATAAACCTGATAAAATGGTTGTCAAGGGATAAGAAAGTAGATGAAATTTTTAAGCAGGGTTACGAAGAATATAACAAGCAAAGAACTTTTGGAAGAAAGATAGGCTATAAAGATTGGAAAAGGAGATTTCTGGTGTGGATCTTATTTTATCTTTCAGAGATAGAATCCTTATTGTTATTCATACAAAAATTGAATGA
>DRIF01000002.1 GCA_011052825.1 Thermoplasmatales archaeon | reverse complement strand
TTTTTATGATAAAATCGTCTGCCCCAGGTACATATAAATTAAAGTCATCTTTGCTGTTATTCCATTTTAAGACAATTGAACAATTAGATATAGCATTATATATTGAAGATGCATTTACTGTGTTATTTCTGAACCAACCTAAACAATTCCATCCTACAAAAAGGTTAATAGAAACATTGGTTATTGGAACGCCAGTTAAAGAAAATATTGAGTTGTTATTCATTCCAATGAAATAGCTATGTCCATTCTCTATAGCAAAATCATAAGGTGAGTCAGGAACATAAATAATGAAATCCTGCACGCTTGCATTCCATGATAAAATAATGTTACATTCCTCTATGTCATTAAATAATTTTGATGCATTGTATGAATTTTCATATGGCAATGTTATTAAATTCCATCCTTTATTTAAATTAAAGTTGAAAAAATTGCTTCCATTGAATGCATTCCATGAATTGTCAATAAAATTATCTGGGTTTGTTGCAAAAACTTCAGTTGATTCTATATTTGCAAGAGTGTTTGGATGAGAATCTCCACTTTCCCCTCCATATTCTGCCTTCAAACGATTGGGATGAAATGAATGATTGTCAGGATATGCCAGAAAATCAAACCAATCAAACACAGCAACATTTTTCAATGCTGGATGATTTGTATTGTAGTTTGTAAGCCATTCATTTTTCAGCCAGTTGTTAAATATTCTGGCACGATGAGCTTCAGCATCATTTGTTGCATCCCATGGAGCATAATGGCGAGGAGGAGCCGTTACTGGAATGAATAAAATATCTGGATTTTCTGCAAATATGTCTTCCAATGGCTTGTAAATATATCCATTGTGAAAATATGTATTTCCAGTTCCATTTGGGTGACGATAAACAGCTTTATAATTTGCAAGAGTTTGTTCATCATCAAAGGGATTCCCTGGTTCAGTTCCATTACTCTCGATATTGCTTATAGGAAAACAGCTCTTGAACATTATGATTTTATTTATTCCGCTCTCACAATCATGCATCTTTATGTGATTCAAATAATCATTAAACCACAAAATCCAGTGATTCATATTTGTTTTATCACCTGGCACAGGAGCAAGCGAATCAGGTCTTCCATCATCAGGCAATAAATCAGTGCCATAATAAATTTCATTAACTTCATTTATGTAACCCTTTGCTATAAGAGCATTGTAAAGCCCCTCGTTAAGCCAATTTTCCCCACAGGAATGATGGATAAAAATAAGATTATTTGCATCCCCATTTCTCAAAATTTTTGCATTGTCTCCATTAATCTTGTTTCCAGGTAAGAAAAAGAGCAAAGATAAAACCAGAATGAAGATAATTTTTTTCCTCATTTTACCGCCAATAAAAGAAGATTGAATTGATAAACCTTACTGTCAACTTTTAAGTATCTCCTTTATTTTCTCTCTAAATTCTTCTAAACTTCCTTCATTAATAACAACAATATCTGCCATTGCAATAACATTTCCTATTCCCCATGCAAGCTCTCTTCTCTCCCTTTTCTTTAAATCTTCGATTTTTGTGCTGTCATCCTCTCTTTGCCTTTTCATCAATCTTTCATACCTTATTGAAGGAGACGCATGAATTGCAACCAGAACGAAATTTTTTATTGCCTTTCTAAAAGTCTCTACTTCTTCAATATTTCTTATACCATCTATAACAACAATTTCATTATTTTCAATTTTTTCCAAACATTTTTTTGCCCATATATCCTTTCCATATTTCTCCCTCATTTCATTTGCAATTCTACCAACATTCCTGTCATTCAGCTCAAGTCCTCTTAACATAGTTTCATTTCTCACTTCATCTCCCATACTCACAACCTTTATTCCAAGTTCTTTTGCAATATTTACAGCTTCAGTTTTTCCTGCGCCTGGGAGACCAGTGAATGCTATGAATTTCATAGTAATCAATATAAGGTTTTCATTCTTTATTTTTATGGATATTTCATTTGCGATAACATCATTCCTTCTGATAAACTACATGATGGATCCTGTTGGAAATGTTCCAGCATTTATTTCAATTGTTAAGAATAACAGAAAAAAAATTGCGGGTAAATATTTAATTTTATGTCTTTTCATAATAACCTTTTTTATTTTTCTGGCGAATATGCTCTTTCAACTATTTGACGTTGCAATAATAATTTTTCAAATGTTTGCTGGAGTTCTTCTTTTTATACTTGGAATTAAAATGCTCTTTTTTGAAAAAAAGAAGGCAAAATCTCTTCCATTTATAATTTCATTATATTCTGGACCTGGTGTAATAACAACCACCATATATATGCTAAGTAAAGCAGAAAATTTTAATGAAAAAGTTTATGTTTATGGAGTTGTAGTGTCTGCAATAATTTTTTCTTGGATTTCAATAGCAATGTATGAAAAATTTGAAATATATTTTAAAAAAATAATAAGATATGCTGTTGGATGGAAGGGAATACTGCTAATTTTATTTGGAATATATTTTTTTATAGATTCTCTATTCTGTTTTCACCTTTGACTTCACCACAGGAGTTAATAAACCTTCTTTTCTTATCTCATCTGTTTCAATAATATTTATCTTCATGCCCTTAATTTTTTTCTTGAGTTCTTTTCTTATTTCCTCAATAATCTTCTCCTTCATTTCTTCATTGTTTTCCATAACTAAATAAACATTCAATTCATCAAAATTTTCTTGAACAATCTGAAACTGCTTTACTATAAAAGTGTTTAATTTTTCCATAACCTTTCCAGGTATTCCAGTTATGGAAAGAGGAGGAATTATTTTTCCATCTGGTGTTATAATTGAATCTGCCTTTCTTCCAGCAATTTTTTCTATTAAAGGAGTATTTATTCCGCAACTGCATTTTCTGGCAAGAGGAATAACAAAATCATTGAGCCCATTATATCTTATTATTGGAGTTGCTCTTCCATACAACTTTGTAACAACTATATGACCAGCTTCACCATATTTTACTGGCTCTAAATTTTCATTTAAAAATTCAAGATGAACAAAATCATGATGAATGTGGTAATTTCCTTTAACGCATTCAAATGCTATGGGGCCAGCTTCAGTTGAACCATATACATCATATATTCTTGCATTGAACACTTCCTCGATATATCTCTTTGTGTAGTCATCAAGAACAGCACCAGATGATGCAATCACTTCTGGTTCAATATTTTTTCCATATCCCTTTTTCTTCAATACTGCCAAAGCTCTTAACACGCCTGGATATCCACCTAAAAATTTTGGTCTGAATTCATTTATTTTTTCAATCAATTTTTCAACATCTTCTCCAA
>DRIF01000001.1 GCA_011052825.1 Thermoplasmatales archaeon | reverse complement strand
CTTCTATGAGTAACTTCATCATTCAATTTTTGTATGAATAACAATAAGGATTCTATCTCTGAAAGATAAAATAAGATCCACACCAGAAATCTCCTTTTCCAATCTTTATAGCCTATCTTTCTTCCAAAAGTTCTTTGCTTGTTATATTCTTCGTAACCCTGCTTAAAAATTTCATCTACTTTCTTATCCCTTGACAACCATTTTATCAGGTTTATTCCTTGCATAAATGTATGCTACTCCATATGATAAACATTTCTATTACTTTTTAACAGATAATTCTGGAAAAGTCTGATATGTATCTGTCACAAAAGATGAGGAGACCATCGATATTCCAGAGATATTTTTAATATCAGCAGATAAATCCTCAATCGGCATTGTAGAGACAGTTATATCTGCCGTGTCGAGCTCCTCATTCGCATTGTCTATGCTCCGGATTCCAGAATCGTATGTGCTCCTGAAAGATGAATAGATTCCACAACTGAGAGCAATCAGAATTGCTATGGCAGTCACCCAGCCTTTTTGAAAATTGAGTTCCCGTAATAGGCGTTTCATTTTCCCTACCTCTCCTCAGTCGATGTTTTGTTCGTAGTAACTCTGTCATCTACAATCCTTCCATCTCTCAGTAAGATAATACGTTCTGCCATCTTTGTTATGCTCAAGTCATGAGTAGCCACAATGGTAGTTGTACCCAGTTTTTTCGCAGATTCGTAGAGTGTGGATATAACTCTTTCACCGCTTTTTGTATCAAGATTTCCTGTCGGTTCATCTGCCAGCAGGTAAATGGCTTTTTTGCAAGCGCTCGAGCTATGGCTACTCTCTGTTGTTCACCTCCTGACAATTCCGACGGAAAACGGTCCTTCAGTTCAGGAACACCGATCATTTCAAGGTATTGAAGAGCCTCTTTCCTCGCCTTTTTTCCTTTTATGTTCCTCAGATTCAATGAAAGTTCAACATTCTCACAGGCAGTAAGGGTTGAAATAAGGTTAAAAAACTGGAACACAAAACCCACCTTCTGTCTTCTGAACTTGGTGAGTTCTCTGTCGTCCAGTTTTGATATGTTTTCCCCTTCTATAGTTATCTCTCCTTCAGTTGGTGTATCTATTCCGCCAATGAGGTTCAAAAGGGTGCTTTTACCACATCCTGAAGGACCAACAATAACCACAAATTCGCCTTCATTAATGGCAAGATTCAAGTCTCTGACACCATAAACTTTTTTCTCACCTACACTATAAATTTTGGTTACATTCTTTAATTCTATCATTTTATCCACCACAATATTCTCTTTAGTTTGTCGCCTGTGGTTTTGGCATCGTGGAATACACGGATTTTTTTATTCACATAACATCCATATATCTGAGATTTGCATAATGTTTCCTTCACCATTTCTTCTCATCGCTTTTATTTTGTAACAATTACGTCCTTAATACTTTTTTGAAATGCATCTGTCTCATATGATGTGTGCAAAAAAAATTTATACAATTATTTGAATGATATTCCAATCACAAAACCTGCAAATCCTACTATTATAAAAACTGGGGGAGGAGCAATATATATTGGGAAACCAATGAAAGCAATAAATATTGCTATATTAGCTCCATGAAACCAATGCCCGTTCAAGCCATCTGTATCTAGCAAAACAATTGGGGTAGTAATTACTAATGGAGAAAGAGGAATAAAAGGAGGAAATAATATTCCACCTCCTATTCCTAAAACCCTGCACATAGCATTTGTATATACACTTTCTTCACCAAACTTTTCCTGCAAAATTTGGATTAATTCATCAATTTCTCCTTGTTCAACACCATCTTTTTTAATTTTTTCCACTTGTTCGAGAATAAATGCCATCTTTTCTTCTGAGATTTTTCCTTCAGCATCTCCTACCATTAAAAAATTTGGCGTTAACATTACACTAATCACCAGGACAAGAAAACAAAGAGAATATATTTTTTTTATCAAGTTAATCATCTCCATATATTAAATAAATGAGTTATTTAGAATTTATGCAAAGTACTGGCATTACTACTTAAGTGAACTTCATGCATCACAACAAATCCTTCTTTCCTCTTCTAAACGCACGGTTTTAACTCTTTTCGGGCTTTTTACCAATATTCAATAATAATTCTTCATCTTCTGTTAATATATTATCCACATCTATCATATGCTCCTTAACATACCCCAGATCTCTTTAATAATTTTTTATTAAAGAGATTTAATTACGCCTAACGTTTGTAGTTATCTGAAGTTCCGCCGAACGTGGAAGTTAGACGAAGATACAAGCTGAAGCTAAACACCCGCTTGTTGTCCAGGTATATTAGCACCGAAGTGAAACAGAGAGTTGCATGTAACTGGTTAAAACCGAAATGTTTCATTTGTTTCTCTTCTTAAATAATAGTTTTATCTCAGATGTAAACATTTTATAATTCAATGATAGATGAATTAATGTTACTCCAGTCATTAAAAAGCCAATTAGTGTATGAATTTTCTCTAAACTATTTTCATCAAATCCTAGAAAATTCCAACCACTTTCTTTTGCTATTCTTCCACTTGGCGCAAGATACAATCCTAATCCGCTTATAAAAACTACTACGAAGAATGTTATCAAAAATGTAGATATCACAACCCTAATTTTTACTATCTTTTTCACACTCTCATCTCCTTAAGCCTATCATCCGCAATTTCGAACAACGTTTTGAGGGCATACGAAGTTTCTTGAAGGGAAACTTGGGTAGAGTGAAGCATAGCCGGATGTCCGCTGTTAGACGAAGGATGCCATTTCTTTTGAGATGTTTGTACCCCCACATTAAGGAATGTCTCTGTCCGTTTTGATTTTCAATAAATTTCATCCAATTTGAAACTAAATGAGCGACCATTGCTGCATGGAAAAACTAATAGAACTTTATCTTGAAATTCATCATTTCTCTCAAGAGCCTCGACTATCAGCCCTTTCTCTCTTGCTTCTTTCATGCTTATAAGACGGTTGTGAGTTTCATGCAAATTGGTTTTACATTCTACAATATTTCTTGCTTTGTTATTTTTATCGTGGTCATTTTTAAACATCCATGTTTTTAACCACTTTTCTACAATTTCTCTAGAAAGATTAAATCGCATTCTTCACACCTCCTTCTTTATCACCCCACTTAATTATTCGTTCTATGAATAGTCCCATGATAACTACAAAGATAATTGTTAAAATAAGTCTTGAAATCATAAATCGTGCCCCTAAAAATTGAAGCTCCACCATTTCCTGTGGTATTTTTATGCAGGCCCATGCTGAAAGAAAAACGATTATGTTAGATACTTTTGCACCTTTTTTAAGTAATGCAGCAGCCATTGGGAAGGCAATATATAGGGGACCAGTTGGTAATGCACCAAGAATTATAGCAAGGAAAACGCCCTCTATACCAGAGGCCTTTCCAAGATATTTCACAACGATATCTTTTGGTACCCATACTCCAAAAAGAGCCAATATTACCATTACTGCAGGAAGTATCAAAATCATCTCAACGAAAAAATCCCATGAAGTACTGATTACTGCCCCCTTTTTATCTGGAAAAATTGATAGAAGAACTACAAGTATTATCAAAATCAACCCTAGCAAAATCCAATCTCGAATCATTCCTCTTTTCTCTTTCTCTTTTAACTCCCTCTTCATAGGATGACCCTCATAATCAGTGCAATGATAATTGCAATGATAAAACTCAATCCGTTCCGGAGAAGCGCTATCTTCTTTCCGAGTTCTTTTATTTCTAGAGGCAAGGTGACTGTTCCAATCATAGTTAATGTGGTGATGAAAGCGGCAACTGCACTAATGGATGCACCTTCCTCAAGGAGAGAAGCCGCTAAAGGAAATGATAACAATGCTGGGATGTGCATCAGCGCTCCTACCACACCCACAAGCAATATACCCCTAACCCCAGATTGCTTGCCAACAAATCTTGATATTTGATCGGGCGACATAAATCCAAGGAGTAAACCAATGATGATTATAATTAGGAAGACCATCGGAAGTATTTTAATGAAAGATTTTCCAGCCATTTTGAGAGATTTTATTGCTTTTTTCTTATCTTTAGAAAATGCTATCAAAAGACCAGCAAAAGCTATAACATTGATAATAATTGTAGTAATATTCATTTAATCACTAACAAACCCTTCTTCTGTTTCTAACAAATCTATTACGATTTTTTTTATTTTTAATTTCCATATTTTTTCTGGTGCTCCGCCTCCTTCGTCTATATATTCAGCAACTTCTATAATACCTGCATTTTTAAGTTCAGAAAGATGATAGTATAATCCTGATTTCGTTAATTGTTCTCCAATTTTAGTCAGATAATCATAGATTTCTTTTGTACTTCTGCTTCCATTGCCAATGTACTTAATTATTAACCATCTTGTCGGAAAACGGAGAGCTCTAACAAAATTACGAAGTTGAAGCCATTTGGGATGTGCATTATCTGGTGGTTTACAAGGAATATCCTCGCACATAATTTCACCATAATATTATAGTAATAGACTGTAATATTATAGCAATATATAACACTTTTGTTCTATCGAGGAAACAGACGAAGTTGAGCATTTATGCAGTTAAGAAAAACATTCCGATTAATGTGCTAATAACCGCCAATACAACTCCTAAAACAATTGCAGTAATACCTAACTTTGTATCATCTTTAAGGACAGCAACAGTCCCAAAGATTACCGCAAGTGGTCCAAAAACAATTGGTAAAACAACCAATGACAATATTGCAAATACAATTCCTAAAATACTATATTTCCTACCTTCTGGTTTTTCATCAACCATATGATCATCAAATTTATTGATGAAATATAAATGTTTTTATATTGTCTGAGGGCGAATTTGGGCAAAGCGTAGGGAAGTCAGGTCTGCTTGTTATACACCTCCAATGGGAGCGAGGATTGCAAAGCAATCCGAAGAGTTGCCGAGTATCACTCATTTTCTAATACTTTTTACCTTCGCTTTCCACAACCTTGAAAACATAAAGTGACAAGCAATCCATCTTGTGATGTGTGGCAGATAGTCAAAATATTTTTTGGGAAATTCATAAATGATTTTATCCATTTCACGAGCAGACAATTTTTCCCCTTCGATCGCACGAATAAATGCCAGCATCATTGCAGTCATCATTAAGTGGCGAAGCCACATATTTTTTTCTTTCCGCCAATATCAGGCAATTGAAGAATTAGAGTTTCATATTCGCGTCTACTTTCTTTGAGTATTTGATACCTCTTAGACTCTTTAAAATACCACTCAAAGTTTCTCTTGTCAATTTTTGAGATTTATCGAAAAATCTTATCCATTCTGATTGCATTCTTATGTAATAGTTGTTATTTCTGGCTTCTTCCATTTTATTATCTCCTATTTTCAAAATAAATACGGGAAAAGTCTCCATCTAGTCTTTTTCTTATATTCTTTATATTCCCCTCCAAAATCTTCTATCAATCCATTTTCCTCAGCTAATGTCAAAATCATAGAAAGGATAATAAAAATTGGTACGTATATTAGAGCATATTTAGCCCTTAAAATTAAACTTATACCCAAAAACCATAGAATATTACCTAAATATATGGGATGTCTTACCAAACTATAAATACCCGTACTTATTAATTTATTTTCTGCTTTACCTCCAGGTATGGCAGATACAGATTTACCATTTTTAAATCTGTATTTTGTTATTGTAAGAGCTCGGCAATAACAAATTTTCAATAAAATAGTTTGTTTTGCTGCTGTTATTGCGGTAAAAATGCATGATGATCTGAAAAACAAGCAAAAATACATCAAATCAATTCTTTTCAAATCTAACCAATTTATGAATAAAAGCAATGATTGAGCAAATGTTAAGTTAAATATGCCACGCTAATGAGATTATCCGTTACACCATTTTGCAATCTCGTTAATGCAACCAAGTTTAGAGCTAACAAACATAGCG